>JANXVA010000704.1 GCA_025351875.1 Myxococcales bacterium
GCCCGGCAGGCAGCGGCGCGGAGCGTCTCGCGAAGCAGCTCTTCGACTTGGCCGAGCTCCGCATGCTCGGCGTCCAGCTCGTGAACGGGCCGCTCGTCGCGCAGCTCGACGCGACGAAGAGAGGGGAGCTCGATCTCACGCTCGTCGTGATCGACGAGGATGCGCCGCTCGTGACGACGGCCGTTCGCGATCAGGGCCTCCAGATCGCCGGTTTTTCGCACATCGACGTGATCGCGCGCCGGCTCCCGCATTTTCGTACCGGCCGCATCGGCGCCGGTCAGTACGAGGCCGTCAAGGTCCTGCCTGCTCAGGACAAGCGCGTCCTGCGCGTCGAGACCGTCGTCCTCGGCAATCGCTGTGCGTCGCGCTCGGCGACGATCGACATGCTCAACGTGCTCGTGCGCCGCTTCCCCGATTTCATCCGCCACAACAAGGAGACGCCCAACACGACGGGTCTCGAGCCCTCGACGACGGCGAGGGGCTTCTTCGATCACGGCGGTCCGGAGCTCGCCGACGAGTACGTGCCGTGGCTCGTCGACGTGATGCCGCCGACGAACTGGGCCTACGTCGTGATGGGGGTGAGCCTGCTCTTCAACGCGATGAGCGCGGGGCATCGCTTCCGCCTGTGGCGGATCGACGACGCACGCGTGAAGCTCGAGAGCGAGCTCTCGCCGCTCTTCGGCGCGCACGTCACCCTCGGCGACATCGCGCGCACGAGCCCGACGAGCAAGCTCGCCGAGAACGATGCAAAGGCGACGCTGGCCGCGCTGATCGCCGACCTCGAGAAGCTCGCGGCACGCTCACGCCGTCAGTCGCTCTCGATGCTCGTACCGATGGGCCAGGAGATGGCCTACCGCTACCAGGAGGAGATCATCTACCAGACGCTCTCGGTGCTCCGGGATTTCGTGCGTCGCCTCGAGGGACCTGAGTAGACTGACCGGCCGTGGACCTGCCTGCTCAGATCGCCGGCCTCTTCGTGGCCCTGGCAACCACCGCGCTCGTCGTCGGCCGTGCTGCCACGGCTCCCGCACCGCCGCCGCCCAAGCACGTCTCGGTCGAGGATCGAGCTGGCTTCGCGTCGCAGATCGCCTCGCAGGAGGATGACTGGCGCGGCAAGGCGGCGAAGGACTTTCCGTACGACACCTGGTCGCAACGCGACGCGTTCCACGGCCACGAGGCGACCGCTGTGAAGGAGATGGCGCGCATCTCGGGCGTCCCGTACGAGGAGGTGCTCCGCGCGATCGACGACGACCTTCATCGCGCCGACGGCAACAGGCGAAGGCCTGCCCGGAACGTCAACGCAGTCCCGGTCAAGCCGCGGCCCATCTTCGATTGAACGCGCACGTGATCTCCCGTCTCGCGCGCCATCTCACGCTACGTCTCGCGTTCTTCTGCGTGCTCGCGGCGGTGTTCGTGTGGCCGATCCTCTCGCAGGCGGCGCACATCAACGAGTTTCGCGACGTGCACCACCTCTTCATGTACGAGCGCTCGGCGATCGACACGATCCGGCGCTACGGCGAGCTCCCGCTCTGGAATCCGTACTACTGCGGTGGCTTCGACGCCGTCGGAGCGCCGCAGACGCGCTTCGTCTCGCCGACGCTCCTCCTCGGCCTGCTCTTCGGCGCCGAACGCGCCGAGATCCTCACCGTCTTCTTCTTCGCCGTCGTCGGCATGGAGGGAATGTATCGCTGGCTGCGCCTGCGCGTGACCGAGCCGCTCGCCGCTCTTGTCGTCGCGCCGGTGTTCGCGCTCTCGGGCCAGTACGCGGTCGCCTATCACCGCGGGTGGATCCAGTTCATGGGCTTCGAGCTCGTGCCGTGGATCCTCCTCGGCGTGACCCTTGCCGCGAGGCGCAAGCCGTCGGGCATCGCGATCGCGTCGGTCGCGTTCGCCACGATGCTCGGCTTCGCGGGCTTCTTCGCCGCGCCGCTCGTGGCGGTCGCCGCGGTCTTCGAGGCCGTGCGCGCGCTCTCCGAGGAGCCGCGCTCGGCGCGCGTCCGCTCGGTGGCGATGCTGTCCGCGACCGCGAGCTTCATGGCGACCGTCGCGATGCTCAGGCTGTGGCCGGTCGCGGAGACGTTGATGTCGGCGCCGCGCATCATGGCCGGAACGCCCGGGCACGCGCCCAAGGCGCTCCTCTCGGCGCTCGTCGGCGTGCTCGCCCTCAAGGACGGCAACACCGAGCTCAGCGGGAGCTTCTACGTCGGTGCCGGCTTCCTCGCCCTGATCGCGCTCGGTACGCACCACCGGAGCGCGCTCACCTCGGTCATCATCGCGATGATCTGCGGCTGGCTCGCGATGGGTTACGCGTCGCGCATCTCGGCCTTCGGGATGCTGCGCGAGCTGCCGGTGTTCGCGGCCATTCGCTATCCTGAGCGCTTCCTCTGGCTCGGGATCCTCTTCGCGAGCGCCCCCGTGGCGGGAGCGCTCTCGCGTGTGCCGTACATCGGCGAGGGCCGAAAATGGCGCTTTGGAACGGTCCTCGTGCTCGCCGCGGGCGTGTGCTGGACCGTTGGCGGAGAGATCGCCGCGTTCCATCGCGTCGCGCTGGGGCGCGAGATGGGCGTCGTCACCGAGGGGCGCGTCGCGGACTTCCGTCAGGCACGCGGCAACCGTTGGCTCACCGTGCACCTCGAGTCGCAGAACATCGGCTCGCTCAGCTGCTACGAGACGCATCGTCTGTCCGAGTCGACGCTCCTCCGCGCGGACCTGCCTGCCGAGGAGTACCTCGCTCCCGACTCCGCGGACGCCGGCACCGTGAAACGGCGCGCGTGGTCGCCGACGAAGATCACGCTCGGCGTCGCCGTCTCGCGCCCGGCGCGCGTCCTCGTGAACCAGAACTGGGCGCCGGGCTGGCACGCGACGGTCGGCAAGGTCGTCTCGCACGAGGGTCTGCTCGCCGTGGACATGCCGGCGGGCGCGCACGAGGTCGCGCTGACGTTCCTCCCGTGGTCGACGCTCGGCGGGGCCACTGTGACGCTCGTGTCGCTGCTCGCGCTCGTGCTCATCGGGCTGCGTGCGCGAAGGCGACGAGAGATCTTCTCGAGGCGCCAGGCCGTGGCAACGTCGCTCCTCGTCCTCGTGCCGTGGCTCGTGGCAGGAGCAGCCTACGCGGCTTCGCCCGACGACGAGTGGCCCTCGCCGCTGCTGACCAACCCCAACGGGAGCCCGGCCGTCGTCCACGAGGGAGACGGTCACGTCGCGACGCGTGCCGGCGCGGTGTTCTCGCTGCCGCTGCGCATCGAGGAGGGCCGCGTCACCGGGCCGGACGAGCACCAGAGCGTGCTGGTGGACGTCTACTTCCGGCGTCTGGCGAAGATCCCGAAGTCGACGACGATGTTCGTTCACCTCGAGCGCCGCAAGGACGAGCCGCCCGCGGCCAAGGACCACGAGGACTTCTACAACGCGGACCATCAAGTGGTGGGCGGCAGCTTCTATCTGTCGGATGCGCCGGAGGGCGGGCTCATCCACGACGCGTTTGGCGTTCGCATCGAGAAGGCTGCGCCCGGGACGTGGGACGTCTGGGTCGCGTTCGGGCACGTGTCCGGCAAGAAGGGGCGCTCGCTCGTGACGTCGCCAGGCGAGGCGACGGTGAGCGACCATCGCGTCAGGCTCGGCACGTTCGTCGTTCGTTGAGCGGCAGCGGTCGTAGGATGAGGGGCTCCTATTTCCGCCACACGGTGGCGAGCCAGGGTTGTTCCTCGCGCGGTTTTCCGGTTGGGCGGTAGTAGTGGTCGAGCTCCGTGAAGCCCGCGGCGCTCACGTACCGGCGCCACGTCTCGAGCGTGTGGTACGCGCCGTAGCGTGAGCCCTTGTAGCCCTCGGAGTCGCGCTCGAAGCCTCGCGGGTTCGAGGTGAAGAGCACGCCGCGCGGACGGAGCGCAGCGTGGAGCGTCGCGAGCACGCGCGGCAGCTCCTGGGTCGGCACATGAAAGAGCGACGCATTGGCGAACACGCCATCGAAGCGTGAGCTCTCGAGCGAGAGCTCGACGAAGCTCTGGTGGAGGACCTCGCAGCCGGTGGCCGCGCGCGCCATCTCGACGAAGCGGGCCGAGCCCTCGACGCCCACGGCGACGTGCCCCTGCGACGTGAACCACGCGAGATCACGCCCCGGCCCGCAGCCGACGTCGAGGATGGTGAACGGCGCCGTGCCCTCGATCGCGCCGAGCAGCGCGGCGTAGTTCTGCGAGACGTCGTGATCGCGCGTGGCCGCGGCGAACGACTCGGCGGAGGCATCGTAGTGGGCGATCGTCGCGGTCGACAGCGCGGCGAGCTCCTCGGCGGTGAGCGCGGGGGACGTCATGAGCTGTGCTAGCGCGAGCTCAGTGGATGAACGGGCAGGAGGCCGGGGTGATCTGGCTGCCCGTCGACTGGGCGCACGCGCAGTTGGCGACGCGACAGAAGTAGGAATCCGCGGGAGCCGCCGGATCCTTGGTCGCCGGCGCGCAGAGATCGCCGTCGTTCTTGAGGTACACGTAGGCGCGCTTCCACGGAGCGCCTGCGTCCGGACCGAGCGGGGTGACCGTGCTGATGAGCGTGATCTCGGACGCCGTCGCCGAGAACGGGTAGGTCCGGGTCTGGCTCGCGGGTGAGCCCTGCGCGCCAAAAAAATCGCAGTTCGTGAGGCCCTTCAAGAGGAGCGCCGGTCCGTCGGCGCTCGTCCCGATCGTGTATGTGCCGACGGCGCCGAAGCCGGTGTCCCCGGGCGCCTCGAACCGGCCCTTCGAGAAGTAGAGGATCGCAGCGCTGTCCTTCACGTAGCCCGGATCGACGCCCGTGGGCTCGATCGTGTACGCGAGGCGGTACGTCCCGTCGACGACCGTTCCACCTTGTGCGGTGGGTGGCGTGGCGCGAAACGCCTTCACCGAGGAGGCGGTGCACCACGTGCGTGCCGTGCAGGCGAGCGGCGGCACCGCAGCGTCCGCCGCGTCGGTCGCGGCGTCAGTAACCGACCCATCCTCCTGCGTGACCACACCGACATCCATGTCCGAGGCGTCGGGGGTCGTGGCCTCGGGCGCGTCCGACGAAGAAGACGAGCACGCGGCGAAGAGCGCCATGACGCCGACGGACCCGAAAAAGGCGATTCGCATGCGCGTAACCTTAGCCGGCTCGCCCGGGCCCGTCGTCCATCGAATTTCGGACCGGGTGGGAACTTTCCGTCGCTCGTGGAGTCCGTGTGACCATGGACTCACGCCCTGCGTCTGCGCGCGCGCCCGCTCGACCAGGCCAGATGACCGCCGTCATGAGGGCGATGCCGCTCGCGTCGGGGCCGCGGGTGATTCGCGTCGGCGTCGTGCAGAGCGGTCGTGTCGTCGAAGAGCGCGTGATCAAGCAGCGAACGACGGTGACCGTGGGCTCGAGCGAGGAGGCGATGTTCCTGATCGCGTCGCCCGTCGTGCCGCCGCTGCATGCCCTGTTCGAGCGCGTGGGCGACGGCTACACCCTGAACGTTCTCGATGGGATGACCGGGCGCGTCGCGCTCGCGAGCGGAATCACCGATCTACCCGGCGGTCGCGCTTGCATCGCGCTCTCGAGCGACGCGCGTGGAAAGGTGGTCATCGGGCACACGACGTTGCTCTTCCAGTTCATCGACCCGCCGCCCGTCCAGCCGCGTCCGCAGCTCCCGCTCGCCGTGAAGGGGGGGCTCGGCTCGAATGACTGGTCGCTCACGTTCATCGCGGCGTTCAGCTTCCTCGTTCACTTCGGCCTCGTCGGCGCGATGTACTCGGACTGGAGCGATCCGATCGTCGCCGATCGCTATGACGTCGCGGGCCTCACTGACATGCTGACGCGCATCCCCATGCCGCCGGTCGAGACCCCGGTGGAGCCAGGCTCGATCGCGACGCCGAACCCCTCCCCGGTGGCGCAGCCCGTGAAAAACGAGGTCGCGCAGCGCCCATCCCCGGCTCGCGAGCGCCCGTCGTCACCGTCGACATCGTCCGCGCAGGCGAGCAACGAGCGGGCCGCGCAGCTCGCGGCGCGCGCCGAGTCGATGCGCATCGAGACGCTCGTCGCCCTCGAAGGCGGCCCGGCGGTCAGCGATGCGCTGAGGCGAAGCAACGTGCCGGGCGTCGATCTCTCGAGTGCGGCGGAGCGAAACATCGGCGTCGCGAAGGGAAGAAGCGAGCTGAACGTCGGCGCTGGCAGCGCGCCCGTGCAAGCGACCAGGAGCCCTGGCCTCTCCGGGGTCGGCGGCCCGACGACGACCGAAGGAATCGGCAAGGAAGCCGGCACGCAAACGGCGACGGCGGGCCCGACGGGGGTCGCTCAGGTCGGCGTCGCGATCGCGACGGTCGCCGTGCCGAACGCTGACAGCGTCGTCGCCAGCCTCCGTGGTCGTTTCCGCAGCTGCTACCAGAAGGGGCTGCTGGAGGACTCGACCATGAGCGGCAAGGTGACGATCAGCGTCAAGGTGGGGAGCAACGGCGAGGTCATGAGCTCGGACGTGGTGTCGAGCTCGGGGTTGTCGCCGACGGTGAGTCGCTGCATCGCCGACGTGGCGAAGCGCGCGACCTTCAGCGCGCCAGGCGGTGGCGGCTCGACACTCCAGATCCCGGTCACCTTCGTGCAGAGCAGGTGATCGGCGCGAGGCCCGCGTCGGGCCCGGCCGTGCGCCGCCCTATCTCGCGTAGACTGGTCACATGCGCGGGGCGAACGCTCGTCACCTTCAGAGGGCAGCATGAACGACGCCGCGATCCGGGAAGGGCGCGTCGAGGATGCCGAGGCCCTCGCCACCCTGGGGCGCGAGACGTTCATCGACACGTTCATCGACGGCTTCCGCATTCCGTATCCCCCCGAGGACCTGACCGCGTACCTCGAGAAGACCTTCAGCGTCGCAACGCTACGCGGGATGCTGCGCGACGCGACGCAGGCCTGGTGGGTGGCCGAGCGCGACGGCGAGCTCCTCGGCTTCGCCAACTCCGGCCCGAGCACGCTGCCTCATCCAGACGGACGAGCGAGCCATGCCGAGCTACGGCGGCTGTACATCGCGAAGCGCGCCCAGGGGCTCGGGCTCGGGACGCGCCTCCTGGAGACCGCGCTCACATGGATGGAGGCTCACACCGACGGGCCGCTGTGGATCGGGGTGTGGAGCGGCAACGCCAAGGCGCAGAAGCTCTATGCCGCCTACGGCTTCACGAAGGATGGACAATACAAGTATCCAGTCGGGACCTGGCTCGACGACGAATTCATTCTCCGGCGGGCCTAGGGACCGTGGTCGCGTGACCGCTCGAGCTCTGCGAGCGAGCCAGCGACGAACGTTCGACCGCTCGGCTCGCGTTCTTCGAAAGCGGTGAGATCGTCGACCTTCCCCGGGACAGCCGAGCCCGTGAGGTGCTACCCGGTTGGGCATGAACCAGAAGGGTCTCGCTGTCGTCATGGTCGGTTTGTTGCTCGTCTCGGCTTGCAGCAGCTCGTCGTCGTCGTCGCCAACTCCGTGCAACGAGGATCCCTTCCAGTGCGCCTCGGGTCAGACCTGCTGGACGGCCGACACGAAGACGTTCACGTGCATGCCGAGCGGATCCGCTCAGTACGGTGAGTCCTGCCTGCCCGTCGCCGGCTCGACCGCGCCGTGCGCCGATGGGCTCACCTGCATCGCGACGTCGAACGCCGGCGGCAAGTGCATCCACTACTGCGATCCCTCCGGAACGGCCCACGCCTGCGCGAGCGGTACGTGCACGGCCGCCGCGTTCGGCAGCGCAAGCGGGCCCACCACCCACGTGTGCGCCGGCGGCGCGCCGCCCGCGGATGCTGGTTCGGACTGAGCTCTGGGAGAGCCACGAAAGTGCGCGGCTGGTGTCGCCCGCGTCCGGCTCGGCAGAATCGTTCGAGGGTCTACCAATGACCACGGACTCACCCTATTCTCGCCGATCGCGAGGCCGCTCGCGCGATGGGCTTCAGCCGGCCCATCGAGGCAAGCAATGAGCGCCTGACGGCCTGCCTGGAGACGATGTCTGCTGGAGCGAGCACTCGAGCTCAGTGACGTCGGGCGAGGAGCTCACGCTCCGATTCGCTGAAGCAGGTCCCGATGCGCTTGCACGAGCGACTCGCGCACTCCTCGAACACGGAGAGATCGGTCGGCGGGAGCTTCGTCGCGACCGCGCGAACGCAGCGCTCTCCTGCCGCCCCGAGGTCGGCTGCCAGTTTGGGCTGGCGGGCGTGGCGGCTCGTCCGCCGCACGCGACCATCACGAACGACACGGCGGCGAGCGCGCCGGCGGAGCGGTGAGGGGGCCTCGAGAGATCTGCATGCACCGCATCCTATGGGGCCTCAGCTCCTCCGGTACGATCCAGTGACGGACCCTCTGCCGCCGGCCATTGGACCGGCATGACGCGGTCCCCGCATGCACTCCTTGGTCTCTGCCTCGGTCTCGGTCTCGCCGCCTGCTCGCGTTCGGTGGACACAAACACCTTCCCCGAGCCCGATCCTGCGCTCGAGCCGCCCACGCCGACCGACATCCCCTTCACCGATCCGCTGAACGCGCCGATCGCGGTCGATCGTCACAAGGAGCTCCTGGTCACCGATCGCGCGGTGCTCTCCGGCGCGCGGGTCGACGGCGCGCGCGCCGAGGCTCCGTGGAGCTTCCGTCATCTCGTCGAGGCGCTCGCGGCTCCCGGCGACGCGCAGGCGTTCGTCGCCACGTGGCTCGCGAGCTGGCAGTCGACGTCGACGGCGCCTGCGCAGGGTAGCCTCGCTCTCCTTCCTCGTCCCGACGTGCGCTCCGAGCTCGTGTGTCCCTGGCTACGGCTCACGCCGGCGAACGGCTGCGACGAGACGTGCGCGCACTGCACGTCCGAGACCTTCGACCTCGCGCGAGCGCCGTTCCGGCTGCTCGCCATCGTCAACCGACTCGACCTCGCGGAGACGCCGCAGGGCTGCAAGGACGACGCGGCCGAGGTCCGCTTCGTGTTCGTGGCGACGACGCCCGGCGCATCGACGACGCTGCCGTTCAACGTCATCTTCGAGTACGGCGCGAACGGCGCGAACGGCGCGGAGGCGGCCGACCCGCGCGCATGGCACGGGCTCGCGTCGCTTGCCGACGAACGTTATGCAGGAACGCTCGAGAGGATCATGCGCTCGGTGACCGATCTGCCGCACCCGAGCCTGAAGCAGCTCCGCACGAGCGAGAACCTGGGGACGTCGCGTGGCACCTCGTGGGAGCTTCGTCAGTTCGAGCGCGGGGACACCGGTCTCGCCGCGAGCGCGCTCACCAACACCGCGCGCGATGCCGTCGACGACACGCCCGCGCTCGCGGACCACGTGAACGCGCACTTCTCGGAGATCACCTCCGGCGACAACGCGATCACATCGGACCTGCGCGCCGCCTTCTCGACCATGCCGCGCGCCGACTTTCGCTGGACCACTCCGGACGGTCCGTCGAGCATGGTGGACCTCTTCGGCCTCTCGACGTGCAACGGTTGCCACGCGGGCCACCGTGGTGACACGACGGTCCTGCCGTTCGCGCACATCGGCGCGGACGCGCATGGCGCGACCGTGGTCTCGAGGTTCCTCGACGACCCCGCCAATCCGCTGGGCGACGAGCTCGCCTTCCGTGAGCGCTCTCTCTCTCGACGCCTCCAGGGGCAGTGTGGCTCTTCCGAAGCGTCCTACGCCGGGCGGCGGGGCGGCGGCGGCGGGCTCGAGAAGTCAGGCGGCGGGCCCAAGCGCGTTCACTGAAAGGGCGCGGCGCTCCTCGTGTCAGACCGTGTCATTTTCAGGTTCGTCCCGGGGCGGCTATGTGTAGCGCATGGGCTCTTCACGTCGTGCGCGTCGGTTCGTCCTCGTCGCGGCAGCCATCGTCTGCATCCTGGCGGGTTGCTCGGCCCTGCCCCCGCAGGACGAGTGCAAACGCAGCCAGTGTGAGGGGAACGTGGCGGTGACCTGCTCGTTCAATTGCAACACCGACCGCGCGACCGAGCACCGCGAATCGTGCGGCGCGAAGCAGTGCAACGTGCGGAGCATCACCGGTACCTGCGAGTACGACGACGGCTCCCACGCCCAGAGGACGGAGTCGATCGCAGCGTGCGACTGAGCCGAGCGTGAGCGAGCGCGGTGTCAGCGAGAGAGGAGGTAGTGGGGCAACCGGGACTTGAACCCGAAACCAATAGATTAAGAGTCTACTGCTCTACCAATTGAGCTATTGCCCCGTCGAGGGACCAGCCGTTTACTTTTCGTCCGGCGCAGTGTCAAGGGAGAGCTGCTTCGCTCGACGCATTCTCCTCACTTCTCCGCGTTCTTCGCGTCCTTCGTTCGCGCCAGAAGAACGTCGCGACGCCGAGCGCGCCGAGCGCGCTGAGCACGAGCCCGGCCGTGAGCCCGTGCGGCCAGTACTCGAGATGCACGACGTGGTGGCCCGCCGGCACGTCCAGCACGAGCAGCTTGGCGTCGTCCGAGACCGTCCCGACGTCGGTCCGCCAGCCGCGATCGTACGGGACGTTCACGAGCACACGGCCTGGCGCGCTCGCTTCCACGTCGATGACGAATTTGTTGGCCGTGCGGTTCGCGACCATGACGTTCACGTTCGGGTCCGTCGACTTCGCGGCCGGCACGTCGCCCGTCCACTGGGGCGCGCCCATCGTGAAGTTCCACTCGTCCCAGCAGTCGAGCCGACCCCGATTCTGACGCGGCTGGTCGATGAACTGCACGGTGTCGGCCCCGCCGAAGAAGAGGCGCGTGCTCGCCGTCACGCGCGGCGCGGCCGGGGCGCCCGAGAACCGCGGCGCCACGACCGTGCTCGCGTAGCCCAGCGCGTCGCCTGCGCCGACGAGCCCGAGCGCGACGACGAACGCCCTCGCCCTCGCCCCCGCCACCACGCCGAACCACCTCGCCACGGCGACGGGCAGGCGATCCATCGTCATGCCCACCCAGCCGCCGATGAAGAGCAAGAGGAGCAGGCGAAACCGCGACGGGACGCGCATCTCCCGGAACGGCGGGATGTGCCCCTTCAGCACGTGCCACGGCGCCCACTCCGAGAAGTGACCGAGCATCAGCGCGAGGACGAGCGCGGCCACCGCCGCGAACCACAGCTCCTCCCGCCGCGTGAACGAGATTCCGATCACGCCGAGCCCAAGGACGAGCACGCCAACGTAGGTGATGTACTCGCCCCACACGTACGTCTGCTCGGGGAAGCGCACGGGATGAGACCGGTTCAGGAACATGTCCCCCAGCGTCTGCCAGTGGATCGCGTCGGTCTCGATGCCGATGGCTCGCGTGTGATGGCGGAGCTGATCGATGACGGGGAAGAGCCGCATCGCGCTCAGCGAGACGAAGACGACCGCGAAGATCGCCGCAGCGCCGAGGATCCTCACGATGCGCGGACGCGGCCACATCCGCGTCAACGTCTCCGCCGCGAGGACCAGACCCACCTCGGGCACCGGATAGACCCCACCCTCCATGAACATCAGGAAAAATAGGCATCCCAGCCCGACCGCGTAGCGGCGATCGTTCTCGGCGCGTCGCCACATCAGGATGGCCAGCGGCGCGTAGAGGAACGGGACGAACGTCGTGTGCCCACCGCCGAAGTGGTTCGAAGGCGCCGCCGTGAGCGCGAAGATGATCCCCGCCGCGACCGACGCGACCCGCGACAGCTTCAGCTCGTGGCGGGCGAGCAGCCACATGCACACGAAGCCGAGCGCCGAGTGAAGGACGTACCAGACACGGATCGTGAGCGTCGTGTTGAACGGCAGCATCACGATGGCCAGGGGCGAGCCGACGAGCGACTGCGGGTTGTCCCAGAGCGGTACGCCACCGCACTCGTAGGCGTTCCACAGCGGCAGCTCGTGGAAGCGGAAGATGCTCGCCTTCGCGGACTCGATCACGCGGTGATAGAACGGCCCGTCCTCGACCTGCGTGCCCGGGTAGGTCGCGAGCGCCGGCCACCACAGCACGAGCGAGAGCACGACGGCGAAGAGCCCGAGCGCCGCGATCCGCGCGGTCGGTGTGCCGGCGAGGCGACGCGCCTCGGCCTTGATCGCGGACGCCGACATGCCGGCCGACCTTAACGGTGGCGTGCCTCGGCGTGCAAGCTCGGTTCGCAGTTTGAGGGGGGCGGCCACGTTCGGCCGCGCTAAGCTGCCGGCCGTGAAATCGCTTGTGACGGGCGGAGCCGGCTACGTCGGCTCGCACATGGTCAAGACGCTCCTCGATGCAGGCCACGACGTCGTCGTCGTGGACGATCTCTCCGAGGGACATCGTGACGCCGTTCCCGCGAAGGTCCCGTTCGTCAACGCCGACATCGGCTCCAAGGCCGCCATGATCGCGGTCCTCCAGGAGCACCGGATCGAGGCCGTCCTCAACTTCGCGGCGAAGAGTCGGGTCGAGGAGTCAATGAAGGAGCCTCGCTCGTACTGGCAGGGAAACGCCGTCGCCACGCTCGCGCTCCTCGAGGCGATGTTCGACGCGGGCGGCACGGTCCCGGCGTTCATCCAGTCGTCGACCGCCGCGGTCTACGGCACGCCGGACCACGTCCCCATCGAGGAGGAGCACCCCAAGAACCCCGTCAACGCGTACGGGGCGACCAAGCTCACCATCGAGCGCGCGCTCGAGGACTACGGGCGGGCGTACGGCCTCCGCTGGGCGGCGCTCCGGTACTTCAACGCCGCAGGCGCCGAGCCCGCCGCAGGCCTCGGCGAGCGTCACCATCCCGAGACGCACCTCATCCCGATCGTCCTCGACGTCGCCGCGGGAAAGCGCTCGCACATCTCTATTTACGGGACTTCGTGGCCCACGCCGGACGGTACGTGCGTGCGGGACTACGTGCATGTGAGCGATCTTTGCGAGGCGCACCTCGCGGCGCTCGAGTACCTCGCGGACGGCGGCGAGAGCGGCGCCTTCAACCTGGGAACGGGGCGCGGCCACTCCGTGCGCGAGATCGTGGAGGTCGCGCGCGCCGTCACGGGGCGGCCGATTCCCACCGTCGACGCGCCCATTCGCGCCGGCGATCCGGCCGTGCTCGTCGCGAAGGTCGACCGCGCCGAGCGGATTCTCGGCTGGCGCGCCAAGCGCACGGAGCTTTCGCGCATCATTTCCGACGCATGGACCTGGAAGCAGCGGGCGGAACAGGGGTAGAAAGGGGGTCGCCCGATGCCGCGCCCCGAGGTCTCACTCGTCATCCCCATCTACAACGAGGAGGAGGTCCTTCCTCAGCTCGACAAGCGTCTCCACGAGATGCTCGACAAGCTGGGCGTCGACTCCGAGGTCGTGTTCGTCGATGACGGGTCGAAGGATCGCTCCCTCGAGCTCCTCCGGGCGATGGTCGCGCGCGAGCCTCGCTACCGCGCGCTCTCGTTCTCGCGCAACTTCGGCCACCAGCGCGCGATCACCTGCGGCATGGACGCGACGCGCGGCAAGGCTGTCGTCGTGATGGATGCCGATCTCCAGGACCCGCCCGAGGTCATCGTCGAGATGCTCGCCAAGTGGCGCGAGGGCTTCGACGTCGTCTACGGCCGCCGCCGTTCGCGTGAGGGCGAGACGTGGTTCAAGCTCGTCACGGCGAAGATCTTCTATCGCCTCTTCGCCGCGATGATCCCGATCGAGGTGCCGCTCGACGCCGGTGACTTCCGCCTCATGAGCCGCCGCGTGATCGTCGCGATGCATGAGCTCCGCGAGACACACCGCTTCGTCCGCGGGCTCGTCGCCTGGGTGGGCTTCAAGCAGACGGCCGTCGAGTACGACCGCGCCGCGCGCGCCGCCGGCGAGACCAAGTACCCGCTCCGCAAGATGCTCGCGTTCGCGTTCGACGGCATCGCCTCGTTCAGCATCTTCCCGCTGCGGCTCGCGACGTACATTGGGCTCGTCGTCGGGGCCGGCAGCGTCGTCTACGGGATGACCGCGATCTTCGCGCACTTCGCGCTCAACGCGACCGTCCCCGGCTGGACGACCACGGTCGTCCTCGTGTCGTTTCTCTTCAGCGTGCAGCTGCTCGTGACGGGCGTGCTCGGCGAGTACATCGGGCGCATCTACGAGCAGGTGAAGGGCAGGCCGCTCTACATCGTCGGCGAGCACATTCGCCACAAGCGCGTCCGCGTCCGCAAGCCCGCGCCGACCCAGGATTTCGTGTCAGTCGGCGAGGCGCTGAGCACGGCGGAGGCGACGCCTGCCACCAAGAGCGGCGAGTGACCTGAGATGCGGCGCACTCGCGCGCGCGGACCGCGCCGGCTCTTCTTCCTGCTGGTGGTGCTGCCGATGTTCTGTGTGTTCCCGTACCTGCGTACGGTGAACAACCCGAACGAGTTCGTGCGCGTGTACACGGCGATCGCCCTCGTCGAGCACCACACGTTCTCGATCGACGAGCCAGTGAAGACCTGGGGCTGGGTCAACGACATGGCGCGCGTCCCCTCGAAGGTGGACGGCCAGCCGCACTACTTCATGGTGAAGGCGCCGGGCGTCGTCTACGCGAGCTTGCCTGGCTATTTCCTCTTCTCGAAGGTCATCGCGCCGCTGACCGGCCATCACTATCCGACCGCTACATCGTCGCAAGAGGAGCGCCTCTGGTGGCTGCGGATGAGCACGTGGTCGCTCCGCATCTTCACCTCTTCGCTCCCGTGCTTTCTCTTCCTGCTGTGGTTCGAGAAGTACCTGCGTGACTTCACGCCGGATCCCTCGATCCGCCTCGCCGCCGTCGCCGCCGCGGGGCTCGGCACGAATTTTCTCGCCTACGTGCTCATGTTCGCGAGCCACTCGCAGTACGCGTCGCTCGCGTTCATCGCCTTCGCGACGATCGAGAGAGAGAAGCGGCTCTCCCGAGGCGACGCCAAGGCGCGCCGCTTCTCGCGCGCGGTGCTCGCCGGCTTCTGCACCAGCGCGTGCGTGATGTTCGAGTACCAGTCGCTCTTCCTCGCGGTGATCCTCACCGTGTTCGGGCTGGCGGTCTTCTGGCGCCCGACGCGGCTCCTCGGCTTCGCGGCCGGCGGCCTCTTCAACGTGCCGCTCGTGATGTACTTCCAGTGGCGGGCGTACGGAAACCCGCTCACGCCGGGTCACCAGCTGCTCGAGACGCCGTCCTTCGCGGCGGCGCACAACCAGGGGCTGTGGGGGATCGTCTGGCCGAAGTGGGAGCACATCCAGGCGCTCGCGGTCGACCCGGGGTTCGGCTTCTTCGGCACGAGCCCCTTCATGTGGCTCGGGCTGCTCGCGATCCCGCTCATGATCCTCTCGCCGATGGGGGATCCGTCCCGGCGGCGCGCGGTGCGCATCGCGACGATCGTGTGGGGGCTCTGCTGCACGGCGCTCTTCTGCGTGAACGCGGGCTTCGTCGAGTGGCGCGGCGGCTGGACGGTCGGCCCGCGCTACCTCGTGGCGTGCGGGCCGTTCTTCGCGTTCGGTGCAGCCTGCACGATGGAGCGCATCGCGGGCGCGAACCGCGCGCGCCGCGCGATCGTACGGGGCGTCGGCGGAGGGCTCGCGCTCGCGAGCGTGCTCACGATCGGGACGGTGGGGCTCGTCTACGACACGCTGCCCGAGAGCACCGCGCGCCCGTTCGCGGAGTTCTCGATCCCGATGATCTGGACGGGGCATCTGCCTCATCACGTCGGCGAGTGGTTCGGCTGGGAGAGCACGACGCCGTGGTACCTCGCATGTGGGGCGATGCTCGCCGCGCCGATGATCGCCGGGTTGTGGCCCGCGCGCGAGGGGCGCGGGGCCTACGGTGCGCGCGCGGCCTTCTTCGTCTTCGCGCTCGCGCTCGGCCTCGTGCCGGCGTTCTATCCCGAGCCGGCGGACGGATCGAAGCTGCTCGTCCTGCATCCGGCGACGCGTCCCCTCGCGTCGATGTGGGAGCCGCCGGGGCGCGACCGCATCACGCTGCTCCGCAACGAGGCGGAGCGCTACGGCGTGCGTCGCCCGTGCATGTGGTACCACCTCGCGGATCTCGACCGCGTGCTCGGCAACGACGGGCAAGCGGCGCGCGACGAGAGCAAGACGGTGGGCACCCCCCGCGAAAAGTGTCCGCGTCGCGTGTTCTAGCTCTTCGTCGGTGGAGACGAGACACGCCCCTCCCCAGGCGCCTGCCTGGATGCGTGACCCCAGGTCGGGTCTCGTCTCCTCTCGACGCGCCCGTGCCCGACGTGAACGGTCTCGTCCTGCGAGCGGGACGCGAGACTCACGACGCCGCCTGCGGGTGCCCAGGCCCATCCCCTGTTGGCCTCTCGTCTCCGAGCACGGCGCGAGAGCGGCTCACGGCCCCCGAGGCTCCGCCCCGGCGTCGAGATTGGATGAATCCGTAGCCGCGGCCGTGCCCGCTCTCCCTCTCGCTTCGCTTACCGCTTCGTCGCGATCAACATCTGCTGCGCGCCCAGCATCAATCCGCGGAGGCTCGGCTCGAGCGGGCGCAGGAACGAGAGCGCGCGCGGGAAGAACACGATGTACTCGCGCTCGATCTCGTCGAAGCCCGCCTCGAGGAGCAGCTTGCGCGCCTCCCACGGCCACAAGAGGATCGCGTCGTCGTCGAACGCGCACGCGGCAACCGCGCGACGCGTCACGGGGTTGAGCGGATTGTGCTCGAACACGACGAGCCGCCCGCCGGGACGAAGCAGGCCGCGTACCTGCCGGAGCAGTCCGACGCGGCCCTCGGGCGCGACATGATGGAGCACGCCGGACAGCACTGCCGTCGCGAAGTGCTCCTTCGGCAGGGTGCTCGCGTCATCGTGGAAGTGCGCGGCGGGGGCGCGGACCTTCGCGACGTCGGTGCTCTTCGTCGACGGGTCGTACGCGTGCACGTCACGAAAGCGAGTGACGAAGCGCTCCGTCAGGTTGCCGATGCCGCAGCCGAAGTCGAGGAGCGGAGCCTCCGTGTCGAAGCCCTTCCGCGTGAGGCAACCCAGCTTGTAGTCGTGAAAATACGCCGGATCCTCACCGCTCGCCGCGACGCTCGACTTGTGATCCTCTTCGTACGATCCCGCGTACGCATCGAACTCGCCCATGCGCGGGATGCTAGCGGATTAAGCCGCGCGCGCCTCAGCGCTTGTGGCGCCACGCGCTGCCGAAGCCCTCGGCCTCCAGCGGACCGACGGCCTCCCAGCTCGTGCTGGCGACGAGCTGCGACGACAGCCTCGAGCCGTTGCGCGCGTACACCCACGTGGCGCCCGCTTGCTCGGCCTGCGCGAGCGGGTCGGGCCCGTTCAACCACATCGTCTTGTTCGAGTAGTCGTTGTTCCAGAGCAGCGCCATGTAGTCGATGTTGTCGTACCCGATGACCGTGCCGCGCTTGAGCTCGGCCTCGCGCGCGAGCGCCGTGCTCGTGTTCGCGGGCGCGATCTGCAGAGGGTGCGCCACCTCGGGCACCGTGATGTCCTCGAGCTCGCGCCGCGGGTAGGGCGTCTTCATCCACTTCCACAGCTGCGCCGGCTCGTAGAGATAGACGTACGAGTGGCGCGCGCCGACCGGCGTCCACGCCATCATCATGATCGATCCGATGGCGGCGATGAGCGCGACGTCCTCGGCGAAGCGCGAAGTCCGCCACCGGGAGACCATGAAGGCGACACACCCGGCGAGCATTCCGAGCGAGGCCACGTGGTAGCGCGCGATGAAGATCGCCGGCGACAAAAAGAGCGACGTCGCCGCCACGACGGCGAGCATCATCGCGGAGGCGAGGATCTCGTGGTCGGGCCCCGCGGAGCGCACGCGGAAGATACGGATCGCAGCGAACGCGGAGAGCCAGCGCACGACGATGATCAGCACCGCAAGGGCCATGATCGGCAGCACGACCCACGACCACGCGAAGCCGTAGTCGTTGATCTGCCAGTGATGCCCCGGCCCCGTCACCGAGTACGGCGTCGCGAGCATCTTCTTGTAGAAGACGAGGAACGGCTCGTTGAAGTCGATGCCGCCGCGCGACTTCTCCATGTCGACCGGGAGCATCCCGCCCGCCCAGTGGATGCCGAGCTTGGGGTTGTCGTAGCTGAGGATCGGCCAGACAGGGTTCTTGAAGAGGACCAGGTTGCGCACGTACGTGAGCGCCTGCATCCCGAGGACGAAGAACGCGCCACCCGTGACGAGGCCCGCCGTCGCGAGCCCCCCGTTCTCCCGGCGCCGGCGTACGAGCCGCACGAGAAGGAAGATCGAGAGCCAGGCGATCGGCACGATCGACCAGATCTTCGCGCCAGCCGCGAGCGTCATCGCGAGGATCGCGAGCATGGCGTTGCGGCGGTCGAGCTTCGGATGCGTGACGTAGTACGCCGCCGCGAGCAAGAGCGCGCACGCCTGCGGATCCACGAGCGAGCTCTGCACGAGGCGCAGGTATCCGGGCAGCAGCAGCAAGGCCGAGGCCCACGCGATGCCCGTCAGCACGCTCTTGGTGTACCGGCGCACGAGGGCGAAGACGCACGCGGCGTAGAGCGGCATGAAGAAGACGTTCGCCATCTCGATGACGCGACGTCCGCCGTACATGCCGAACCAGAGCTGCGTCATTTCGCAGAGGCGATGAACGCCGTTGATGACCTGGAGGCTCACGGGCATCGCTTCGGGCGCGAAGCCGTGGTTCTGGATCGTCAACCCGATGAGCGGCTCGTGGTACCAGAGGCCGTCCCAGTCGCGCCACGCCGGGGCGAGGTACGACGCGAGGAACATGTAGGGGAGCGTCATGGTCGCGACGACCGCGCCGACCGCGATGAGCGAACGACGCTTCCACGCGAGGCTGATCGCGACGAAGGGAAGCACCGCGAGCGCGAGGAGCCTGCGCGGCAGCGTATCGAACACCTCCACGCCGTGCCGCAGCGCCATCAGCCCGAGCAGCGCGGCGCACTCGAGCACAACGGTGACGCCGAGCGACGCGCGGTTCAGCCATCCGGCGAAGCCGAGCGCATAGATCGCGACGATGAGGATGGCGTTGAAGACGAGGCTGCCTGCGATCACGGCCTCGGCACGGCTCGCGATGCGGCTGGTGACGGCGATGGCCGTCACGAGCACGATCAATGTCAGGATCACCAGCAGGACCATCACGAGCGATGGCGCAGCCTAGCGAAAAAACCGCTCACTTCGGGAGCTTCTTCACCTTCGGGCTCGTCTGCTGCATGCGCACGGCCGCGAGCGGGAGGGTCGCGCCGAGCGTCGGCACCGACAGCACGAGGAGCACCAGTCCGAGCCGATCCGGGCCCGTGACCACGCGGTGCGCGACCATGCCCGCGACCGTCTTGATCGTCCGTGGGATCTGCTTCTTCATCACGATCTTCGAGACCTCCTCGCCGTAGCGGGACGGCGAGGGGATGAGCGCGAACGTGGCGCGGAGTCGCCGGAACTCGGACATCATCGTGTTCTCGAGGTCGTAGCCGTCGGCGATGGACTCGAGCTCCATCTCCCGCACCGTGCTCGTGCGCGCGAGGAAGTAGCCGTGGAGCACGTCGCTCATTCCCCAGTAGCCGAGCGCGAGCTGCATCACGAGCGACACCCCGCGATTGCCCCACTTCCGGAACGCCGGCATCTGGTGGAGCGACTCGGGATGCATGAAGCGCGAGCCCTTCGCGACGTCCACCTCGGGCATCTCCTCGAGGATCTCGCGGAAGCGGGGGATCAGCGCCGGCTCGAACTGGTCGTCCGAGGCGAGCACGCCCATCGCGTCGACGTCGTCGCGAGCGAGGAGGAGCCGAAAGCCTGCCTTCACGGCGCTGCCGATGCCGCCGTTGGGTTTGTGGATCACGTGGATCTTCGCGGGGTGCTCGCGGGCCAGCGCGTCGGCGATCTCGCCGGTGCGGTCGGTGCTGCCGTCGTTCACGATGACGAGGCGATCCATCAAGTCGATGTTCGCCTCGACGGTACGGCGCAGCAGATGCTCCTCGTTGAGCGCGGGGCTGACGAACGCGATGCGCATGCGGGCGGGAGGCTGGAAAACCTATCACACCTCGGCGGAGGCGAGCGTGGCGGTCACGCGAGCTCCTCGCGCCGCGCGCGGAGGGTGTCCTCGAGACCTCGCTCGAGGTCGAAGCGCGGGCGGAAGCCAGTGCTCGCTAGCCGGGTGACGTCTGCGCAGACGTGCATCGGGTCGCTGGGGCGATAGGGGACCGCGCCGAAGCGCACGCGGTCTTCGGCATCGCAGATGCGAGCGATCGCACCGACGAGCTCCCGTACGGTGACGGGGACGCCCGAGCCGACGTTCACGGCGCCGTCGAGGTCGGAGAGGGCGACGGCCGCGATCGCCGCGCCCACGTCTGCCACGTGGAGAAAATCGCGGATCTGCCCGCCTTCGGTGGTCTCGGCGACGCCGCCGCCGAGAAGCCGATCGATGACGTGTGGCACGAGGCGCTCGCGCGCCTCCATCGGCCCGAACTGGTAGAAGATGCGACACCACGCGAAGCCGATCTTCGCCAGCGGCGCATAGGCGCAGAGCATGTCGTGGAGCGCGAGCTTCGACGCCGCGTAGAGGAAGCGCGGCTTCGTGGGAGACGTCTCGACGAGCGGCACCCCGAGGCTCGTGTCGTACTCGAAGCACGTGCCGAGCCCGACGAGGCGCGCGCAACCGCTCTCCACCAGGCGCTGCGCCAGCTGTACGCTCGCCGCGACGTGCGTGAGGTTCTCCGGTGCGTCGAGATACTTGCCGGGTACGGCGTACCAGGCGCCGTGCACGCAAATCGTAGGCTTGGAGGCGAAGACGACGCGCGCCGAGGCGGCCGGATCGACGAGGTCGGCCTCGTGGATCGTGAGCTCCTTCTCGATGGCGGCGAGCCGCGGCGCGCGCGACCTGTCGCGCACGACAGCGTGCACCTCGGCGCCGCGCGCGAGCAGTGCCCGGGCGACCTGAGCGCCGATGAAGCCGCCGGCACCGGTCAGGAGGACGCGCATGTCAGTGGTGCTTGACGGCCCAGTCGTAGCCGATGTCGTTGTCGAACGGATCGAGGCGCGCGCTGCGCTTCGGGTCGTGGGCGTGCGTGCAGCAGTTGGCGACGACCGAGAGGGGGTCGATGAGACCCTTGAAGCCGTTCCACACGCCGGGCGGCACGATGAGGAGCGAGTAGCTGTCGGGGCCGAGGAACACTTCCATCAGCGAGCCCTTCGACGGCGAGCCCTCGCGGTCGTCGTAGAGCGCGCATTTCACGCGACCGACCATGCACGCGTAGTTCAAGGACATGTCCTTGTGCTGGTGCCAGCCCTTGATGACGCCCTTGTAGACGGTCGAGAAGTAGATCTCTCCGAAGCTCTGAAAATGCGGGTCGCTCGCGCGGAGCATGTGGAAGATCGTGCCGCGCTCGTCCGGAATGCGGCGGAGCGGGAGGACCTGGACGCCCTCGATCGCACGCTCTCCGCGCACGACGCGCGCGCCGTCGGGGAGGGGGGCAAGCGGGGCGCGACTCGGCACTCCCGAGGGGACTTCCTTGGGCTCGCTCATGGCCGTTTACGTAGCGCCGATCGTTCACCGCCGCGAGCGCGAAATCCTGGCTATCGTGGGCCCCGCTATGCCGCTCGTCTCCATCGTCATCCCGGCCTTCAACGAGGCCCCCACGCTCCCGATCTTCTACGAGCACCTGTGCAAGGCGCTGAAGACGCTCGAGCCGCGGGTCGATTTCGAGCTGATGTTCATCAACAACGGGAGCACCGACGGCACGCTCGCCTTCCTCGAGAGCCTGCGCAAGGACGACCCGCGCGTGAAGGTCGCCACGCTGAGCCGGAACTTCGGCTACCAGGCGGCGATCACGGCGGGCCTGACGCTGTCGACGGGTGATGCGGTCGCGTGCATCGACTCCGACGGTGAGGATCCGCCCTCGGTGCTCGCCTCGTTCGTCGAGCGCTGGCTCGAGGGCGGCGCGGACGTGGTCTACGGCGTGCGCGGCAAGCGTCCGGAGAGCGCGCTCATGCAGCTCGCGCGCAAGCTGTACTACCGCGGGACACGCGCCACGGCCGACCACGAGATCGTCCTCGACATGGCCGAGTTCGCGCTGATGGATCGCAAGGTCCGCGACGCCGTGCTCACCACGAACTCGACATTTCCGTTCGTGCGCGGGCAGGTCGGCTACGTCGGCTTCCGTCGCGTCGGGATTCGCTACGACAGGCACGCGCGGCTCGGCGGCAAGAGCCACTACAACCTTCTGCGCGCCACCCAGTTCGGGCTCGGCGGGATCCTGTCGTCGTCGACGCTGCCGCTGCGCCTCCTCGCGTACGGGGCGGCGCTTCTCGTTCCGCTCTCGGTCATCGCGCTGGGCCTCGCGATCTACGAGGCCGCGAGATCCGCGGGGATCGGTCTCGCCGGGTGGGCGGGGCTCTTCTTCGTCATCCTCCAGATCTGGCTGGTCTTCGGGGTCGGCGTCCTGGCGATCTACATCGCGCGCATCTACAAGGACCAGGTCGGCCTGCCGCTCTACGTGATCGATCGGTCGCGCTCGTCGCTCGAGGAGACGCCGCGCACGGTCTGAGGATTGGTGAAGCGTCACTGGGCGCGCCGCGCGCGCGCCCAGTGATCGACGGCTACTCGATCTCCTTCTCGATCTTGTCGAGCTCGGTCTTGTAGTTGTCCTTGCTGATGTCGGCGCGCACCTTCTTGGCAGCGTCGGAGTGGGCCGGCAGAGGATCGTTCTCTGCGGTTGCGGGCGGTTGCGCGGCGGTGGCAGCGCTCGACGATGCACTGGCCGATACGCTCGCCGGTGCGGCGGACGGCGATGCGCCCAGCGGCGCCGAGCCCCCGTCCGTCCCCGCGGTCTCCTTCGGCGTGCAACCCGCGAGCGCGAGAAGAACGGCCAGGCTGGCATAAGTCCGGATGCTCACTTTGCACCTCCCGTCTTGGCGGACGCCTTCTCGAGCTTGGTCTCGACGTTCTTCTCTTCGCGTTCGAGCGCGGTGTCTGCGCGCTTCACCGCGGCGTCGTTCTTGTCCTCCTGCGCGAGATCGCGAATGCGCATGAGGCGGGCCACGCGGAGCCAGTGCAGCCTGATGATCTCGCGCTGCTCCTCCGTGATGTGCTTGCCGTTCTTGTGGACCTTCGCCTCGATCGCCTTCACGCGGCGCTCCCAGACTGCCTTCCGGAAAGCGAGCTGCGCCGGGCTCCGCCGGCCGGCGACCGGCTTGCCACCGTCCGCGACGGGCGCGTCGTCGTCGTCGTCGTCGGCTGCAGCCTTGCTGCCCGCGTCGCTCTTTTCGCCTTTTTCGCCCTTGTCGTCCTTCTGTCCGGCCCCGGCGCCCTTGCCCTTCTCCGGCTCCGCGAGCGCAACGGACGAAACGAGCATCATGGCGAGTACACCGAGAGTCAGTCGTCGCATCTGGCAACCTCCGCCCGGCACTCTATCCGCTCCTCACGGAGCGGGCTTCACGATCGCGTTGCCGGCCAGGTTCACCGCCGTCTGCGCGAGCAGGCGTCCGTTGATCGATGCGCCGGTCCCGAGCTTGATCAGCGTCTTCGACAGGATGATGCCTTCGGCATGCGCCGACGTCCCCAGGTCGACCAAGCCCGCGACCTGCCAGAAGACGTTCTTCGCCTTCGCGGCGCCCGAGAAGGTGATCGCCTTGTTCGAGCTCATCATCACGTCGCCGGTGATCTGGAAGATCCAGACGTCGTTCGCCGCGCCCGCGAGCACCACGTCATCGGGGATCGTGACCGTGGAGTTCCACCGGTAGAGGCCCGGCGCGAGCGTCTTGCCGCCGATGTTACCGGCGCCGACGTCCAGGAACGGCCCGACCGGCGGTGCAGGTCGACCCGCGGCGTTCGTGTACGCGGCCTCCATGTTGCTGACTGCGGTGGTCAGGTTGCTGGGCGTCGGCGCGTCGTTGTCCGCGGCGAAGAGCTTGCCGGTCACCTGCGCCGACGTCCAATACGTCCCCGCCTTCGTCATGCTGAAGCCGGTGATGTAGCTCGCGGCCGCCGGGCTGATCGCCACGTTGCCCGTGATCGCCGAGGTGGGGACGTTCGTGATCTCCGACTTCGCGAGGACCACATAGTTGCCCGCGCCGCCGAGGAGGACCGGCGCGGGGCCCGCCGGGACCGATGCGTCCGTCTTGAAGGTCCACGTGTACGGGGCCGCGAGCGCGTTGCCCGCGACGTCCTTCGCACCCGTCGTCACCGTCGCGGTGTACGTCGTGTCGAGCAGGAACGGTGCCGTTGGAGTGAACGTCACGACGCCGTCGACGTTCGTGACCACGCCAACGACGACGACGCCGCCGACCGTGACGGTGAAGCTCGCGCCGCCCGTGAACGAGAGGTCGGACATCGGCTCGCTGAACGTCACGCTGACCTGCGCGTTGGGGCTCACGCCCGCGCCCGCCCCAGCCGGCGTCCCTGGATCGCTCGAGAGGATCGTCGGGGGCGTCGTGTCGGTCGTACCACCGTCGCCGCCATCGGTGCCGGTCGCGCCGTCGGTGCTTGTTCCCGTGTCGGCTCCGCCTCCGCCACCGCCTCCGCCATCCTTCTTCGCGCCGGTCTCGACGCCAACGCCAGCGTCGCCGCTCGGATCGGAGCTCGCGTCGTCACCGCAGGCCCCCGCGAGCACGGCGAAGGGAACAAGAACGGCGACGCGCGCCGTCGTGGCGAAGAAGCGAGGGAATCGAAGCATCGAACAGACCTCCAAGAAAAGGTGACGGAGAGTGAATGCCTCAGCTGCAGATCGCGAGCCGCCCCCGAAAGGGCGCTAAACCTCGGACCTCGGCCCTCGCGCCCTGGGCGCAACGCCACACCTGGTCCGCGTTCGCTCGGTCACTCGTCGGGGGATCTCGCACTGCGGCGCGCGTGCGCGCCGGGAGGTCGCGGTGCCTGGACCGACAGCGTTCTATGGGTCGTGGCGCAGGTCTGGTGTTACCCTACCGCCCTTCCAATCGAGCGAGGGAATGACGATGAACATCAAGTCCGTGTGTGGTCTGCCGATCGTGGTGCTTCTCACCAGTGGTTGCACCATCAACAATCCGCCGCCGCAGCCGCCGAGCAGCGCTGCGCCTCCGCCCGCTGCCATCGCCCCGGCTCCCGCGCCCGCACCTGCCGCCGCCGCGCCCGCACCTGTCGCCGCCGCGCCGGCGCAGCCCGCTTACCAGGAGACGCCTCCGCCTGCCGAAGCGCCGCAGACCATCAAGTTCAACGTCGCGGACGGGCACCCGAAGGGGCTGAAGTCCGGCGCCTTCGAGGCGTTCTGGGTCTGGCACGACACGAACGGCAAGCGGTGGCACCTGCGGTCGACGACTCACTCCGTCATGCATCGCTTCCACGGCGGCATCGTCCCGGACAGCGGTCAGATCACGACGGTGAAGGCGACGCGTCTCGAGTTCGGCGATCGCGTCAAGTCGAGCAGCAAGGGCATCGCGTTCGACTTCCACACCGACGGCGGCGAGGACGGCTTCGACTTCGAGACGAACGGCCAGTGCGTACGCTTCTACTTGCACATCGACGGCAAGACGAACCCCGCCCTCATCAACGTCGGCAAGGATGACGTCCATCCCCCGACATCGAACTTCAAGCTCTGTCCCTGAGCGATCTCCACGCCCACGGCGCTGAGGAGTGCGACAGCGAGCAACGCTCGTACTCCGCAGCGCCCCGGCGCTGCCCTCTCGCGACGAGCGTGCGAGGCGCCGGCTAGCCCTTCAGGTTGCGCGAGCCTTGAAGCCGATCGCCGCGAGATTCCCGGCGGGGATCTTGAGCGGAACGGTCCCGAGGCGGACCTTCTTCAGCGCGCGGACGAAGGGGAGCTTCACCGGGTTCGGGAGCGGGAATAGCTTCGCCCAGTAGTGGAGCGGATACGCGTTGTAGACCGTGTGCAGGTCGACGTTCGCGAAGCCGGAGCGCTCGAGGAGCTGGCGCGCGCTCGAAGGCGAGAAGAGCTGGAGGTGCTCGATGTCGAAGATGGGGCTCTTCATCCCGAGCACCCGCGCGGAGAAAGATCGGCGATCGTGCGCGATCACGAAGAGCGCGCCGCCGGGCTTCAGGAGCCGCTGCGCGGAGCGGCACATCTCCATCGGATCCGTCAGGTGCTCGAGCGTCTGGAAGCACGTGATGAGGCTGAAGCTCGAAGAGGGGTAGTCCTCCGGCCTGAAGAGCGCATGCTTCAGGAGCGGCTTGATCTCCGGCGCGGCGGACTCGATGGGCGCCGTCGACGGCTCGACGCCGACGACGTCCGTGAAGCCCGCGCGGAGCAGCTCCGCGAGGAACGCGCCGTCGCCCGCGCCGATGTCGAGCGCACCGCGGGTGTCGGGGAGGCGCTCGCGGATCGCCGGCAGGAACGAGCCATAGGTGGCCGCGGCGAGGCGCGCCTCCTCCTGGCTGTCGAACGCGGCGTCATGGTAGGCCTGCGACAGCTCGTCGGCGCTGGGCACCGGGCTCGCGTAGAGCACGTCGCACGTCGGACACTCGACGAGGCGATAGTGCATGTACTCCGGCACCTTTCGCGAGGCGAACGCGAAGGCGTCGAGCTTGCCGAGGTCGAAGTTGGGCTCGGCGAAGACGCGGGATTCGTCCGTGCTCGCGCAGAGCGGACAGGCACGCATGACCATCCGCATGGGGGGGGACTGTGACATCGCCGAGGTCCTCGGGAAGGACGCCGCGCATCCTGGCACATCTCGCCCTGCCTGCAAACGTCTGCATTTGGCGCGCAGATTCGGTAAACGTGGGGGTGCAATGACCACCGCGAGCACCGAGGAGCCGCCTGCACGCGTGGGCGCGCGCGCGGAAGGCCGCGTGCACGCTGTCGTCCTCGCGGTGTCGGCCGCGGCGTTCGCGTTCCTCTATCTCGTCTACTCGTACCTGCCCGAGGGCATCTCCGAGAAGGAGGAGTCGCGGATCTACGTCTACTCGTGTGTCCTCGTGCCCGCCGCCGGGATCCTCTACTCGTGGGCCGTCGAGCAGGTGAAGCGTCGGCTCTTCCCGACCCATCAACTCTTCTACCCGGCGCTCGCGTTCGCGCACGCGGCCTTCTGGGCGAGGGCGGTGCACCAGCTGCGTGACGCGACGCCGGTGCCGTTCCCCAAGAACGAGATCGTCGACTTCGGTCCGCACTTCCACCGGCTGATCCTCGAGTGGCTCGTCGGCAACGTCCTCCTGCTGCTGCTCGCCGCGGCGACGCGCTCGCGGTGGCTCGGCGGCTCGCCGCGCCCGTTGCTCGCAGGATGGCTCGACCGGCTCACGCCTCTCGTCATCGTCTACGCCCTGCTGCCGTTCGCTACCCCGCTGCCGATCCCGAAGCACTTCCTCTACATGCTCGGGATCACGGGCATCGCGAGCTTGTTCCACGTCGAGCTCTCGCGCTTCCCCAAGGAAAAGACGGCGCGCTACGCGTTGGACGTCCTCGTGATCGTCGTGATGATCCTGCTGGTCTTCGACCCGGCGATGGACGTCGACCTCTACCACCACAACTACTACCTCGGCCCCGTCGCGGCCGTCCGCGCCGGTCGCACGATGCTGGTCGACATCCACTGCCAGTACGGCGTTGGCGTCATCTACTTCATCGCCTTCGTCTTCGATCGTGGCTACGAGCACATCCCGCCATCGGCCGTGGGCTTCGCGGTGCTCATCACCGTTCTTGCGATCATCCAGTACACGGTGATCTACGCGACGCTCCGCTCCGTCACGCGCAGCGTGCCGCTGTCGGCGCTGACCCTCGCGCTGATGATCCTCGTCCCGCGCTTCGAGCAGATGGGGTACCCGAGCGCCTTTCCGTCGACCGGCGCCCTCCGCTTTCTCCCCGGGTATCTGCTGCTCGGGTGCTTCGCGCTGCGAGCGCGACTGCCGAGCCAGCGTCTGTGGATCTTCGGGCTCGAGGCGCTCGTCGTCGGCGCGACGTCGATCTGGAGCTTCGAGTCCTTCGTCTACGTCTTCGGGGCGTACCTGGCCTCGCTCGTCTACGAGACGGCTCACGTCCGCCGGGGCGCGATCATCGCCGAGCTCGAGAACCGCCTCACCCCGACGATGATCGCCACGACCATCTTCCATGGCGCGCTGCTCTTCATCACCCGCATGCGCTCGGGCCAGTGGCCGCAGTGGTCGATGTACTTCGACTACATCAAGCTCTACAGCACGCAGGAGTTCGGCGCCCTTCCGGTCGAACCTTGGACGCCGTGGCTCCCGCTCGCAGGCGTCTACGTGGTCACGGTGGTAGCGCTTGGCTATCGCCGCATCACGCTCGGTCGCTCCGATCTCAAGGGCGACTACGCCGTGGTCTTCGCGATGAGCTCGCTCGGCATCGTGCAGTTCACCTACTACGTCGGCCGCTCGCACCTGAACAACCTGTTCCACATCGCCGTGCCGGCGTTCTTCGTCGCGGGCTACTGGTTCACCGCCGCAGCCAAGAAGACGCCGCACGCCTCGCAGGCCTTCCGCCAGTCGCTCGTCTTCGCGTGCTACGGCGTCGCGACGTTCCTGGCGCTCTCGGCGGTGCCGGACGTGATGAAGAAGTTCGATCACACGCTCCTCGCGTACGTGATGAACGATCGCGACTGGCCGGTGCGTGTCCCTCTTCCTCGCACGACCGACGCCGAGCAGATGATCCGCAGGTATGCGCCGGCCTCACGACGCGTGGCGTTCTTCACGTCGTCAGAGGTCGAGATCGAGACCTTCCTCCTCACGCGGCGGACGAGCGTCTGGCCCCGCTCCAATCCAGGCCAGGACGTGCTCATCGAGTCGGCGAGGACGCGCATCTTCGGCGCGCGCACCGGCCTGAAGGCCGGGGACGTCGTCTTCGTCGACACCGGCTCGACGCTGCCTCCCTCGCCGAACCAGGTAAACCTCGGGTCCGGCGTCCACGCGATCGATCGCGAGCTCTTCGTGCACCTCTCCGAGGCCTTCGGTTTCGAGGTCCTCGAGGCGCGGCCGAGCGGCATCGTCGCCCTGCGCCTCACCGCGCGGTGACCGCGCGCGAGGCGTGGTAAAGAACCCTCGCGATCATGACGGCCTCGAAGGACGACGAAGGCTTCCGCCCGCTGGCCCACATGGGGCCGCGACGCAATGTCGCTCGCCTGCAGTTCGCGGCTCGGCTGATGCTCGATCTCCAGGTCCGGTCGGTCCATCGCGACATGTGCAGGTTCCTCCCCGGCCTCACCGGCAAGGTGCTCGACGTGGGCTGCGGTCAGAGCCCCTACCGCCACCTGCTCGGTGCGGGCGCCGAGTACATCGGCATGGACTTCGAGGGCTCGAGCCACTTTCAGTACGAGCGCGAGCAGGACGTCACCTACTTCGACGGCGCCCACTTCCCGCTGGAGGACGCGTCGGTCGACCACATCCTCTGCACCGAGGTGCTCGAGCAC
>JANXVA010000742.1 GCA_025351875.1 Myxococcales bacterium
CCTCGTTTGCACAAAACTAAAGGGAGACTTAAGGTTTGTGCGTGTCAGCTTCCGCCGTCGCCCGCCCCGACTGGAACGGCCTCTTCGAGGTGGCCCTCGGCCAGGAAGGCCTCTTCACCACCGAACAGGCGGCTGCAGCGGGGTACTCGCCCCAGCTTCTCGTTCACCACGTTCACGGTGGGCGGGTCGTTCGAGTGCGCCGAGGAGTCTATCGGCTCGTGCACTTTCCCGCCGCTGAGCACGAGGACCTCATCGCGGTTTGGCTGTGGTCCGAGCGCGCCGGTGTCGTGTCGCACGAAACGGCCCTCGCGCTCCACGGGCTCTCGGACGTTCTTCCATCACGGCTCCATCTCACACTGCCTGGTGCCTGGAGTCGTCGACGCTTCCGCGTCCCGGAGGGGGTCGTGCTGCACCATCGCGATGTGCCCGCCAGGGATCGGACGTGGTTCGGCGCCGTCCCCACCACCAATGCGCGCCGCTCGCTGAACGACTGTGCTCGCGAGGACCTTTCGCCCGAGCTGCTGCGACAGGCAGCCAAGGACGCTCTTCGTCGCGGTCTGGTCACGAAAGCCGAGCTCGGTGAGGTCCACGCGGCCCTCAAGCCGTTCGGAGCCATAATGGGGTGATCGTTCGCGCGACTACTCCGCGAGCCGGTCTTGGACGGCGGCCACGAGCTCCGGTGCGACGCGTGCGAGGCGGTCGAGCAACTCGTCGAGTGCCATCGGCGGGTTCACCAGATCGCGTGCCTGTTCGCGAAGCAGATCCACGAAGAGCGCCGGCTGTAGGTCAAAGAGGTTGGTCAAGAAGTGATCAGGCGACTGGGCCTCCATTCCCTCCGGTAGGATGGCAAAGTCGCGCAGGTTCGATGTTGTGACCACCTGCGCGCCAGCCTTCACCGCCGCGGCGACGACGTGACGATCCTTCTCGTGGTTCTTCATCCCTGAGATGAGGGGCTCGTAGCCCTTCACTTCGGCGTCCGGAAATTCGCGCGTCATGATCGCGCGGAGGCGCTTCGCCTTCGGAGCGGTCATCGTGCCCGTCGACACGAGGTTGCGCTCCATCTCGTCGAGGATCTGGGCCGACCAGCGGAGCTGATAGAGATCCGCGGCCGCGGCGCGCAGCAGCGTGTCGCGCAGCGTGAACGGGAAGAGGACGTTGGCGTCCAGCACGACGATGAAGGGAGCAGGGAACATCGACGGAGTCGCCGTCCCTCTTACTTCAGCTCGGCATCGTATCCGCCGAATTCCTGCGTCATCTGCGATAGCTCTCGAAGGCCCGCGCGACGGTCCTTGTCCCGCTTGTCCTTGAAGGTGAGCACGTCCTCGATGCGAAGGCGACGGTGCTTTCCCGTTCGACGGAACGCGATGCGCCCCTCATCAAGCAAGCGGACGAGGTACTGGCGTGAGACGTTGAGCAGGTCGGCGGCCTGCTGGGTCGTGATTTCCTTGCCGATCGGTACGACCGTGATCGAGTCGCCCTGCGCCATCACCTCGGCGACGCGCTCGAGCACGTAGAAGACGGACTCCGGTAGCGTGATGGTCTCGCCCTTCGGACCGACGAGCTTGCACTTGGGCGCCCTTCCCTTGGGCGGATGCACCATCCCCTCGAGGAGTCGGGACAGGGCGACGACCTGGGCTTGCTGCTCGGGGGGCGCCGAGACCGGCGTCATGCGACGGATGCGATCCTCGAGCGATGCGTGGGCGATGCTGGCCATGAGTGGTACCCCTCGAAAGCAGGGTAACTCAAAACGACACAAACGCAACCTGAGCCGTCCTAAACGCAACCAAGCGGCAGACCTACTGAATGAGCTCGAAGAAGTCGTAGGCCAGCGTGACCTGCTCGATCACGTTCTCGTCGCTCTCGTTGTCCCACTCTCCGGCGACGAACTTCGTCGGCCATGCGCGCGCGAGCGACCACCGCCGCAGCGTCGTCCCGTCACGGTCCTGCTGCACGATGTCGAGGTTCCGCTTGTAGTACGGGTCGACCAGCCCGAGGCCGCTCGAGGTGATGGCGACGTCTTGGAGCCCGTCGAAGAGGTCGCGGTCCTGCGTCGCCCCGCGCTCAAGCGTGACGTCGGCGAACGTGAGCCGGCCGGGGCTCTTGTTCGGGATGAGCGAGCCGCCCTCGAAGTACTCGACCTTCGCGACCTCGACGGAGAGCTCGCTGCACTTCTGAAAACCAGAATGTCCAACGTCGTCAATTTCTACGACGAATTTGAAG
>JANXVA010000751.1 GCA_025351875.1 Myxococcales bacterium
GGCGCGCTCGCGCGGTCGGCGGGACAGCTCGCGCAGATCGTGCTGCGCGGCCTCGCGCCGTGAAACGCCTTGCGGAGCGCGCGGCGATCGTTCGGCGGATTCGGCGCTTCTTCGAGGAGAAGGATTTTCTCGAGGTCGAGACGCCGATCCTCGTCCCCTCGCCGGGCCTCGACGTGCACCTCGACGCGTTCGGCGTCGGCGAGGGCCTCGCCAAGTACCTGACGACGTCGCCCGAGTACCAGATGAAGCGCCTGGTCGTGGACGGCCACCCGCGCATCTTCCAGATTACGCGCGCGTTCCGCGCCGGCGAGCTCGGCGCGCGACACAACCCCGAGTTCACGATCCTCGAATTTTACCGGGCAAACGCCGGCGTCCTCGCCATCATGCGCGACACGGAGCAGCTCGTCGCGCGCGTGACGGGCGGCTCGGTGGAGGTCGAGGGCAGGACCATCGACGTGCGGCCTCCGTTCGCCTGCATGACGGTCTGCGAGGCCTACGAGAGGTTTGCGGATATCCCGCCGGACGAGACCCTGCGTCTCGCGGAGCACGACGAGGACCGTTTCTTCGTCCTGCTCGTCGACGTCGTCGAGCCGGCGCTCGCCAGGCTCGATCACGCGCTCTTTCTCACGGAGTATCCGGCCACGCAGGCGTCCCTCGCGCGCAAGAAGGCCGGCGATCCGCGTGTCGCGGAGCGCTTCGAGCTCTATGTCGCGGGCGTCGAGGTATGCAACGGGTTCGGCGAGCTCACCGACGCCGTCGAACAGCGCGCGAGGCTCGTCCACGATCAGCAGGAACGCGCGCGGCGCGGCAAGCCCGTCTATCCGCTCGACGAGCGCTTCCTGGAGGCGCTCGCCCGCGGCATGCCCGACAGCGGCGGCAACGCGATCGGGCTTGACCGGCTCGTCGCGCTCGCGACCGGCTCCACGTCGATCCGCGACGTGCTCGCGTTTGCGGACGACGAGCTATGACCCTCAGGCCGTGTGACTCACACGGCACGAGCTCTCGAAGGTCGCTCAGAACACGTTGAACCGCGTGTTGGCGCCGACGAAGACGCCCAGGCGATCCCCCCCGGACAGGAGGCCGACGAACCCGACGAGCGAGAGCTCGAGCCACTTCGAGACGCGGACCGCGGGTCCGGTCGCGACGTGGATCTGATCGCGGTGCGGTGAGAAGTACTTGATGCCGCCGAGCTCTGCGCTGAGCGACCACGTGTCGTGCTGATCGAGGTCGAGGTCGAGGTCGAAGCCCCCCTCGATCCCGAACGGATGAACCGGACGCCGGTAGCCCGCGACCGGCTCGGCCGGATCGATGAGGCTCCCGAACTGCGCGAAGAGGTGCATGCCGCCCGCCGTCCGACCGACGATCGCGAGCGCCTCGAGACCGAGGCCGTGCGTCTGCGCAAGCGTGGGGAGCCTCGGGCCAGCCTGCACGCCGCCGGACCACGAGGACGTCGAGCCGGGTGCATCGGGCTCGTCGACGATGCCGATGCGAACGGCGAGCAGCGTGTTGTCGAGAAACATCGGCTTCGCGAGCGGATCGAGCCCGAACGTGCCGTCGAGCTCGAGCTCGACATGGGACGAGATCCCGAGGCTCGCCTCGAAATCGGGCACGAAGGCCCGCTGGCCGTCCTCGCCCGTGACGACGCCGCCCTGGAGATCGACCTCCGCGACCCCCGCGGGCTGGAGACGGAGATCGGTCGGCTCGAAGCGCCGCCTGGGCCGCTGCGCGGCGGCCGGATGCGCGACCGTGAGCAAGAACGCGACGATGACGAGTCGAGCGAGCGTCACGGCGGCGTGCCCGGTAGCGTTCCGGAGGACCGAGCTCGCCACGCTGCTCCCGTCTCCATGCTCGGTATGGTACCCATTCACCACTTTGCTGCGCTTCGAAGAAGCTCTCGCTCGCATCCTCGCACTCGGCAGCCCGCCGCTCGGCACCGAGGTCGTCGCCCTCGAGGACGCCGACGGACGCGTCCTCGGCGAGGACCTCGTCGCCTCCGTCGACCTCCCCGGGTTCGACTACAGCGCGATGGATGGTTATGCGATACGCGGCAGCGACCTCGACGGCGCGCCGCCCTTCCGACTTCCCGTGCGAGGCGAGAGCCGCACCGGCGCCGTGCCGGATCCGCTCGCGCCCGCGTCCGCGATGCGCATCTTCACGGGCGCAGCGATCCCGGGCGGTGCCGACACGGTCATCATGCAGGAGGACGTCGCGCGCGATGGCGACGTCGCCGTGCTCGCGGCACGACCGCGCCCAGGGCAGCACGTCCGGCGGCGCGGAGACGACCTCGCGGCCGGCTCGACTGCGCTCGCGCGCGGCACGCGCCTGCGGCCCGCACACCTGTCGCTCGCGGGCGCGATCGATCGGGCAGAGATCGCGGTTGCGAAGCGTCCCATGGTGACCATCCTCGCGACGGGAGACGAGCTGCGCCGGCCCGGCACCGACGCACTTCCCGGGACGATCCCCGAATCGAACACGTTCGCGCTCCGCGCCATGGCACGCCGCGCCGGCGCGTCGACCCGCGCGCACGCGTACGTCCGAGACGAGCGCGTCGCGACCGAGCGCGCATTCGCAGCGGCTCTCGAGGACTCCGACGTCGTCGTCACGATCGGCGGCGTCAGCGTGGGCGACCACGACCTCGTTCGCCCCGCGCTCCTTGCGGTGGGCGTCACGCTCGACTTCTGGCGCGTCGCCATCAAGCCAGGCAAGCCGCTCGCCATCGGGCGCTTTCCGAGGAGCGGCCGTCGCGACGCGATCGTGATCGGCCTCCCCGGCAATCCTGCGAGCGCGATGATCACCTTCGCGGTCTTCGGCATCCCGCTCCTGCGCGCCATGCAAGGCGACACGAAGCCCTTCCCCGCGTTCGCGCGCGCGCGCATGACGCGAGCTCATGCCCACGACCCCGGGCGCCTCGAGCTGGCGCGCGGAGTCATGTCCCAGGCCGACGCCGGCTTCCTCGTGACGACGCTCGGAAACCAGGCAAGCGGCGCGGCGACCACGATGGCGCAAGCGGACGCGCTGGTGTGCATTCCCGAGGCCGCGGCCGGGATCGGGGCTGGCGACGAGGTCGACGTCCTCCTCTTGTCCGATCTGTGCGGATAGGATCGAGAGCCGATGGACCCGAACAAACCGCAGGTATCGCTCAGCCATCTCACGCGCGACGGCCACGCACACATGGTCGACGTCGGCGCGAAGGACGTGACCTCGCGTCGGGCGGTCGCCCGCGCGCGCGTCCGCATGAGCCACGAGACGTTCATGCGCCTCGTCACCGGCGATACACCGAAGGGCGACGTCCTCGCGGCCGCCCGCATCGCGGGCATCCAGGCCGCAAAGCGGACGAGCGAGCTCATTCCGCTCTGTCACATGGTGATGCTCACGCGCGTGGAGGTGAACATCACCCTCGACGGTGGGGTCGCCATCATCGACGCGAGCGCCGAGGCCCGCGACCGCACGGGCGTCGAGATGGAGGCGATGGTCGCCGCCAGCACGGCCGCGCTCACGCTCTACGACATGCTCAAGGCCGTCGACCGCGGCATGTCCTTCGACGTCTGCCTCGTCCAGAAGATGGGCGGCAAGAGCGGCACGTGGGAGCGCGACGAGGACGAGCCCGCGGGCGCCGAGGAGCGGCCGTGACGGACGACGAGGCGCGTGTCGGCCTGCGCGAGTCGCCGCTCTCGCTCGACGAGGTCGTGGCGAACGTCGCCCGTCCGAGCGCGGGTGGAATCGCCACGTTCGTCGGCGTCGTCCGGGACGAGAGCGACGGACGAGCCGTGACCCGCCTCGACTACTCGGCCTACGGCGCGATGGCGAAGCGAGAGATGGCGAAGATCGCTTCCGAGCTCGAGCTCGAGCTCCCCGGCGTGCGCGTGAGCGCCGTTCATCGCACCGGCTCGCTCGAAGTCGGCGACGCGGCCATCGTCTGCGCCGCGAGCGCGCCCCATCGAGGGGAGGCCTTCAAGGCCTGTCGAGAGCTCATCGATCGGATCAAGGCGCGCGTGCCGATCTGGAAACGCGAGTACGGTCCCGACGGCGCCGTGTGGGTGGGCTGGGTCGATGCGCGATGCTCGCCGGACGGGCACGAGCACCACGGGCACGACCACTGAGGGCTACTCCGCCGCGCGCGCAGCGAGTATTCTCGCGCTGAAGAGATGTCCGACGACGACGCCCTCAACCTTGCGCGCGCGCGCATCGGCGTCGTCCTGCGCGGGAAGTACACGCTCGAGAGCATCCTCGGCGTCGGCGGCATGGCGACCGTCTACGTAGCGAAGCACCGCAATCGCAAGGTCTTCGCGGTCAAGATGCTCCACTCCGACCTCTCGACGCGGGAGACGATGCGCACGCGCTTCCTCCGCGAGGGTTACGTCGCGAACTCCGTGATGCATCCGGGAGCGGTGGCGGTCATCGACGACGACATCGCCGAGGACGGCTCCGCGTTCCTCGTGATGGAGCTCCTCGACGGCGCTCCCGTAGACGAGATCTGGATGGAGCACGAGCGGCGTGTGCCCGCGCCGATCGTGCTCTCGATCGGCGACGCTCTCCTCGACGTGCTCACCGCCGCGCACGAGCGCGGGATCATCCATCGTGATTTGAAGCCCGCGAACCTCCTCGTCACATGCGAGGGCGAGCTCAAGGTGCTCGACTTCGGGATCGCACGCCTCCGCGACGAGCGCGGCGGCGGTGGCACGGCGACCGGGGCGATGCTCGGTACGCCGGCGTTCATGGCGCCCGAGCAGGCGCACGGCAAGACCAACGAGATCGACGCGCAGACCGATCTCTGGGCTGTCGGTGCAACGCTCTACACGCTCCTCTCCGGCCACCTCGTGCACGACGGCGACAACGCCCAGCAGCTGCTCATCGCCGCCGCGACGAAGACTGCTCCCCTGCTCTCGACGGTCGCGCCTCACGTGCAGGCCGAGGTGGCTGCCGTCGTCGACCGCGCGCTCGCGTTCGAGAAGGCCGAGCGCTGGCCGAGCGCCACCGCGATGCGCGAGGCGCTGCAGGCGGCGAGCATGGCTGTCTTCGGCATGCCCATCCAGCCCCTCGCGAAGCGCGAGAAGCGCCTGAAGCGCGACGACCGCGATCATCCGTCGGCCTTCGACGCCACGGTCAGCGCGACGCCGGTCTCCGCGCCGCAGCGCGCGGAGACGCCTCACTCCGGCCTCGACTCGGCTCCCACCGCGCTCGGGCCGCTCCCTCCCGTCACGACCCAACCGAAGAGCACTGGCGGCGGACTCACGACGAACGCCGCCGTCATCGCGAAGACGAGCACGCCTCCTCCGGCCGAGAAAACGCGCCGACCGATCCCGTGGCGGACCATCGCCGTCGGCGCGGTCGCCTGCGCGGTCGTCGGCGGCGGCGTCGCCTCCTACCGAGCCGCGCACGCTCCCCACATGAAGCTCTGTGCGCTCGTCCTCGACACGACGGACGGTCCGCGTTGCGCGCTCGAGATTCCGGCGGCGGCGTTGCGGAGGCGCGGAGAGGAGACTCTTCGCGTCACCGAGAAGAGCGGCCATGTCGTCACCGTCGAGAACCTCTCCGTCGCGGGGGTGCGCCTCGGACGCGGCGGAACGCAGACCGAGGTGAAGCGCGGCGACAGCGGCGAGGTCCGAGAGATCGTAGTCCGCGACGGACACGACAACCTCCTGGAATGGCAGAAGTGGTCCGACGGCGGTCGCCGTATCGATTTCGTCGACCTCGACGGCACGACGCCACGCCATCGCGGTTCGACCGACATCACCACCATCAAGCGCGAGCTCGACGCGCGCGGCCTCGTCACGCACGAGACGTACTTCGGCGCGTCAGGGCGGCCGCGCTCGGACGACGACGGCGCGTACGGGCGGCTGTTCGTCAACGGGAAGCTGGGGCGCTCCATTCGCGTCGCCATCCTCGGCGCGGACGGCAAGCCCGCCGCCGACTCGTCGGGCCGCGGAGTCATCCAGCACTCCGACGATGACACCCCCGACGGCGCCGAGACGCGCACCTTCGACATCGACGGCAAGCCGATGGCCGTGCAGGGTGTTCACCTCCTGAAGACGACCTGGTCGGACGTGCTCAGCGTGACGTCCTGGCTCGACTTCGGCATCCACGACGAGCCCGTCGTGAGCCTCGATCCCAACGTTCGCACGCACGGCAAGCAGCTCGCGTGGAACGAGGCAACGCGGACGCGCGAGGTGACGTGGGTCGACGAGACGGGGCGCACGCGCCCCGAGCGCAGCGACTCGTTCGCAAAGTTCCGCGAGGCCTACGACGAGCGCGGGAGAACGACGCTCGTCGAGTTCCTCGACGGTGACGGCCATCCCGTGATGCGCCACGGGGACTCGGCCACAATCCGCGCAGCATGGAACGAGCACGACGATCAGATCGAGGTCGCCCACCTCGACTCCAGCGGCCGCCCCATGATCAGCGCTCAGGGCTACGCCAAGCAGACGATCGCCTACGACGACCGTGGCCGCATGACCGAGCGCAAGAGCTACGACGAGAGTGGCAGGCTCGCGGCGCGCAGCAAGCACGAGGAGGGCGCCGCCATCCAGCGCCTCAAGACCGACGAGCGTGGCGATAAAGCCCGACAGGCTCTCTTTCTTAAAGAACTCGCAACCCGCCAGGCCGACCTCGCGATCTTCGAGGCCAACGAGCTTGCCAAGCATCTCACCGACTGGGAAACCACCTGGACGCGACAGATCCCTGTTCCCCCCGAGGTTGAGTCGATCCTATCGACCCCTCAAGACCGGCGAACCGATGGGCAAAGCCTGGCCCTGATCACCTGGTTTCGCGGGATCGATAGCCAGTGGATCGGGCTCCGCGATAAGGTCGCCGAACAGGCCAGGACGAAGCCGCAGCCGACCGTGGTCAAAGCTCTGGTCTCCAGTGAAGGCTTGCCTGCGGTTCGATTGCACACCCAGGGCGGCGACTTCCTCGAACAGACCCACTTCCTCAAACGTGGCGACCCCAACCAGAAGGGCGACGTCGCAACACCCAGCTTCTTGCAAGTGCTCATGAATGCTCCTGAACCCAAGTGGCAGGTCGAGCCCCCCAAAGGTTGGCGAACTTCGTACCGACGAGTCGGGTTGGCCAATTGGCTGACTGATCCT
>JANXVA010000766.1 GCA_025351875.1 Myxococcales bacterium
CCTCGGTATACCGTCGGAGCGCGAGGTCGTCCTCGTGTGCCGTCTCGTGGGCGTGCGCGAGGTTCACCAGATCCGTGGCGCTCGACGCAAGCGCGGGCGAGGCGACGCAGAGCGCAAGCGCGCAAGCTCCGAGGCGGCAGAAGAAGAGAGCTCCGGGAAGCCAGCCGGACGCGCGCCGCATGTCGCCAGGATAGCGCTATCGTCTTCCTCGATGGAGCCCTTCCCGGAAAAGAAGGTGTGGAGCCGACTGGCCTCGGCCTCCGCGGTGAGGCCGGGCGGCGAGCGAGCCGAGCCCGTCGCCGTGTCGACGCTCACGTCGATCGTGTCCCCCGCGACGGTCGCGAGCCCGTTCACCGGAATCCGTGCGTGCATCCTGGTGATCGAGCTCGTTGAGCGGATGGCGCTCGCGGGCGGGCATCGCGGGGCCGACGATCTCGCGGACCACGTCTACGCGTCGCTCGGCTTCATCGTGCTCGGCGACATCGCGACGCTGCGCGACCAGGACGGTGACGAGATCACGATCGTCGTACCTCGCGTGCGCGTCGAGCCCGCGGTCCGTGCTCGAGGTGGCACGCCGCTCGTACGAGCGCCGGCAGAGGTCGTGCCGCTCCTCCGAAGGGCGACCGGCCGCGGCGTGGTCTGCTACCGCGAGCTCACCTTGGGTACCGGTGATGCGGTCCGTCTGAAGGCGGTGGTCGAACCGACGTCGCGCGTCGCCTCCGACGGCTATCGGTCCAGCACACGCGGGACTTACGTAGCGCGCGACGATCTCGCGCCGGTCGTGCTCGAAGAGGTGCTCGAAGCGCCGCCCTGGTGAGGGGGGTCGGAGGCGCGCGCGAGCTTCTCCTTCGCGAGCGCGGCGAACTCGCGGTGGAGCTCGTCGAGCTCGGCATCGGTGAGGTCCTCGAGTCCCATCAGGCGGTTTCGCGCGAGAACGTTCGCTCGGATCAGCTCGTCGAGCTTGAGGTGCAGCGCGTGCGAGTCGCGGTTCTGCGTGTTCTGGATGAGGAACACCATCAGGAACGTCACCACGGTCGTTCCCGTGTTGATCACGAGCTGCCACGTGTCGGAGTAGTGGAAGACCGGGCCGGTCACGCCCCAGACGAAGATGACGCCAAAGGCGACCACGAAGGCCCACGGGCTGCCGACTCCATGGGACGTGCGCGCCGCGATGCGGCGGAAGAGGTCGTTCGACGCGTACGGACCGCGCTCGAGCTTCTTCTGCAGGATCTTCATTGTTGGCCCGATCATCCTAGTTCACGGAGGCGAATGCGGCCAGCGTACGGCCCGAGTGCGCGGGCCGTGTGCCGGACGCGCGGCGAATGCTCACTTCGGCGGCAACTTCGCGTCGTCGACCATCTCCTTCGCGAGCATGCGGAGGCGGCCGCCGTCGAACGGCTTTTCGAAGCGCTCGTTCGGGATTCGCTTGAGGAACTCGCGCGCCTCCGCGGTGAACGCACCACCCGTGAGGAAGACGATGCGGTCGGCCTGCTCGGGCACCGCGAGCGCGACCTCTCCGTGCACTTCCATTCCCGTCACCATCGGCATCATCAGATCGCAGAGGATGAGGTCGTATCGCTCGCCGCTCTTGATGCGTTCGATGGCTTCGCGGCCGCTCGTCGTCGTCGTCACTTGATGCCGCCGCCCGAGGGTACGGCGGATGGCAGTACAGATGGCGGCGTCGTCGTCGATGACGAGGATCTTGCCGCTGCGGCCGCTGCCGGTGCTCACGCGTGTGACGACAGGTATCACCGGTGGGACGCCCGAGAAGCCAGGGAGCGAGACCCGAACCGTCGTGCCCACCGAGGGCGTCGACTCGACGGCGATGTCGCCGCCGAGCGCGGTGACGATCCCGTGGCACATGGAGAGGCCGAGACCCGTACCGGTTTGCTGCGGCTGCGTCGTGAAGAACGGGTCGAAGACACGCGGCAAGTCCTCGGCCGCGATCCCGCAGCCGGTGTCGCGGATCTCGATGACGGCGCGGCCGTTGTCCGTCCACGTGCGGACGTCGATCTGGTTGTCGTCGGCGCGGCCGGGCTGGATGGCCTGGACTGCGTTGACGAAGAGGTTGAAGAACACGAGGGTCAGGCGCGCGTCGTTCGCCTCGACGGCGGGGACGGGCCGATAGACCTTCACGAGCCGCGCGCGGTGTCGGATTTCATTCGACGCGAGCGCGCAGGCTGCCTCGATGAGGGGGGGCAGCTCGGTGCGCGCGCGTTGCTCCTCGTCGATGCGCGAGAAGACCTTGAGGCTGTGGACGATACGGGCGACGCGCTCGGCGCCGGTCTTCGCCTCCGCGGTGACCTCGTCCAGCTCGTCGAGTGTGGCCTGCGGGAGCTTTCCTTCGAGGCCCCGGAGCTGTTCGCGCAGCGAGTCGAGATTGGCAAGGACGTAGGTGAGGGGGTTGTTGATCCCGTGAGCGACGCCCGCCGCGAGCGAGACGACCGACGTGAGCTGTCGCATCGGCGCGAAGGGCGCGGGAATCGCGGAGGGCCCCGCGGCGGGGCCGAGCTCGAGGATCGCAACTTCTCCGTCGACCCGCATACGTGCCGACGACGTTCCCATCGTCAGGGACGCACCGTTCGCGCAACGCCATCGGATGTCGATCGCGGGGAGGGTCGAGGAGTGTACGGAGAGAGCGTGGGTGCGCGACGCGACGAGCGCACGATCGTCTTCGTGCAACAGCTCGTCGAGCGTGTGGCCGCTCAGCGCGCCGACGTCTCCGAAGCCGAGGGCGACCGCGAACGCGGCATTGGCGTGGAGCACGCGACCCTCGCGATGCGCCACCGCGGCGACCGGAAGCGCGTCGATGAGGCTCCATGAGTCCGACGCCATTGCTCGATGCTACGCGGCTTTCCCTCCGCGCAGAACGAGCGTTGGTCGCAGCGGTAAACCCGTAGGAGGTGCGGACTCGAAGGCTCCGATCCGAGACCTCACGGCAGGGTGGTCACCCTCGTTGTCATCAGCACGACCGGCCGGGCGTGCCACGTGGTGTGCGCGCCGAAGGGATCGCCGTAGACTCGCACGTGCTTGCCCGCGAGGGTCTTCAATGAGACCCCCTCGATCGACGCGAGGTGCACCTCGGTGATCGACGGAGTTGCCGTGCCGAGCGCGCAGCGTGGCTCGTCGAGGCGGAGAATGAGCGGATGGGTCTTCCCGCGGGTCGGATGCTCGTGGACGTCGTCGATGAAGACCCGGCCCTCGAGCGTGATGTGGGACTGCTTGTCGGCGCCCTCGACGTCGATGCAGCTGCCTCGAGCGGGGGTCACGGCGAAAGGCGGCGCACCCTCAGGCGCTTGGTCGACGAGCGGCGCTTCGGGCGAGTCGTGGAGCGCCGAGGGGGCGGACGCTTCATGGCCGCAGGCGAGAGCGAACGCGCATACGGCGGAGACGAAGTGGTGCGCGGCGCGCGTCATGCGAAGAAGACGCTCGTCGAGGGGGGAACGATTCCGCCGTGCCGTCAGCTCGGGCTCAGGCGCAGCCGTCCGGGCCGCACACTGCGCCTTCGGCAAAGGGCTCCAGCTTCGCGGCGAGCTCCGACGCGACCTGCGTGAGCGCACGGAACAGGAGCTCGGTCGGCTGTGCCCCGGACACCGCGTACTTCTCGCCAAGCACGAAGAACGGGACCCCGCTGATGCCGAGCGCTCGGGCCTCCTCCTCGTCGGCGCGGACCTCGGCGGCATAGGCATCCCCCGCGAGCGCGGCGCGGACCTCCTCGGGGTCGAGCCCGGCCTCCGCCGCGAGCCGGACCAGCGCGTCGGGATCGCCAATGGGCTCGCCCTCCGTCATGTAAGCGAGGAGGAAGCGCTCCTTCACGGCGTCCTGTACACCGCGCTCGGCGGCGAGGTGGAGAACGCGATGAGCGTCGAACGTGTTGCCGGGGCGGATGCGGTCGAAGCGAAAGCCGAGGCCGTCAGCGCGCGCGACCTCGGTCATCCGGTCGATCATCCCCTCGGCCTCCTTCACGGAGAAGCCGTACTTCTTCGCGAGGCGTTCGGCGTAGCCCAGGTCGGTCGGGCGCTCGCGAGGCGCGGCTGGGTCGAGCTCGAACGCGCGCCACACGACCTCGACCGCGGGGGCGTGGGGCTCGCGCGCGAGGCGGGCGAGCGCGCCTTCGAGGCGGCGCTTTCCGACGAAGCACCACGGGCAGGCGATGTCCGACCAGACGTCGATGCGTAGCTTCTTCACGAGGATGTGGGATGCGCGCGTGGGCTGTTCGGTTGCAAGCTCAACGGCCGCGGCCATGGTGGACGCGCCCGTTCGACGCGAGCCAGGTGGCGCTCCGCGCGCCGCCGTCGCTGCGCGCGGTGATCGGTGCGGCAGCGACAGAAGCAGGCGCGGCGAGTGCCTCGGCGACACCGATGCGACCCTGGTTGGCCTTCGTGGTGCCCCTGGGCACGATGCCGAGGTTCTCGGCGAGATCCGCGGCTTCGACGACGGTGAGCCTTCCACGGACGGGAACCCAGGAGGGGAGGTTCTCGTCGGAGCCAGACTTCCGCGTCTTGGTCGCGCGGGTCGGTGTCACGGGCGCCGGCGCGTTGGTGATCCCGAGGATACGTGGCGGTGCCGGGAGCGCCTGCGGAGCGCTGGTGTCGAGCAACCGCTCTCCGACGGGCGAGCTGGGTGAGGGGAGTCCGAGCTCGTTCGCGACGCTCGCGCGTGCATCGGTCGGCGGTGCCGCAGGCCTGGCTTCGCAGCCCATCGTGAAGATCGCGACGAGGCTGACAACCAGGAGGCCTGAACCGCTTTGGAGCATGTGCTCCAATGTGAGAGCAAGCCGGGTGCCATCACGTAATCAAGGCGAATTGATAAAAACGAGCGTGTGCCTGGGGTGCCGGGGCCCAACCCCGGTGGGTCATTCATCCAGCACCGTGAGTCAGATCATGGGGCTTCGCCGCGAAACGCAAAAGCCCCGCCTGGCCTCTCGGCCGGACGGGGTTCGCGGAAGCAGCCGAGGCGGTGTCAGCCGCCTCGGCTCGTCAGCTGCAACTCAGCTGCATCTGGGCTTCAGCTGCATCCGTGTCAGCTACATCCCATCGAGTTGCCGCAGTTCAGGCACTTGTAGCAAGCGCCGTTGCGGACCGTGATGTGGCCGCAGCCGTCGCACACCGGGGCGTCGCCCATCATGTCTTCGAGCTGGGCGTCGAGCGCGCT
>JANXVA010000006.1 GCA_025351875.1 Myxococcales bacterium
CCGGCGAACGGCGAGGACGTTGGCGGGCGGCGGCACGTTCTCCGACGCGCGCCGGGCAACGATGACCGGCGCGAGCGCCTCGCCCTCGGGCAGGAAAGTCTGGACGACGCGCTCGCGGACGGTCTCACCGCCGCGCGACACCGGCTCGGTGACGAGATCGCGGATCGGAGGAGCGAGCTCCTCGATGGAGGGACGATCGCTCAGCTGGCTGAGCTTCGTGAGGGGCGCCAGCGAGAACTGCGGCGCCTTCTTCGCGCCCTCCTCGACCGGCTCGGCCGCGTCCGCAGGAGGCTGGACGGAACCCTTCAACTTCCGGCGCACGATGAGCCGCTCGAACGCCGCCGTCGCCGCCGCGACGATCGCTTCCAGGTCCGCGAGCGTCGTCGCATCGATGCCCGTCTCCCCGCCGTCGCCGAGGAGGAGCGCCACGACGCGCGTGCGCACGATGACGGGAAGCACGATGCACAGCGTCCTTCCGCTGCGCCCAAGGTCGTTCATGAGGACGGCATCGATACCGTCGAGCGACGGAACGCGCTGGAGCGTCGTCTTCTTGTCGCGAGCAGACGCGAGCAGGCTCGGGAGATCGAGCGGCACCGCGATGCGTGCAACCTTGTCGCGCGGTGCGCCTTCGCCGAACGCGTCGCGGCCCTCTGCGGTGTCACCGTGGACGATGAAGACGGCCGTGTAGTCGAAGTACTGCCGCGCGAACTCGAACAACAGATCGAAGATGGTGTCTCGCTCGTCGACCTCCTCCAGCTCGGTGCGCGCGGTCTCGACCGTGATCGCTCCGCGACGACGGCGCAGCGGGCGCATCGATGGCGCGGCCGCGTGACGAACGAGCGTGCCTGCACCGCCCCCGGGCGGGGCCGACGGCCGAGGGAGCGCGATCTCGGACGGCGGCGGTGCGGCAGGAGCGATGCTTGGCGGACGCGGGGCGCCGAGCCGGAACTCGGCGTCACGCATCGGCGGAAACGACGACGAGGCGCGCGGCCCGTCGGTGGACATGCGCATGAGGAGGCGCTGGAGCCGCCGGTCGAGGGGCACGCCGTAGTCGCGTGCGAGCGCTTGCTTGATGCGAACGAGCGGCGCGATGCGCTGCGAGATCGGGAGCGCGAGCGCGAACGCGAGCTCTTGCTCGACCTCGGCGGAGAGCGGCTCAGCCACGGCCACCGTGAGTCCGTAGCGATCGACGCTGAGCGGAGCGAGGTTCCGTTCGACGGCGACCTCGGCCGCCACCAGCCGCTTGGCGTCCGGCTCGGGTCGAGGAAGCTCGCCGGAGGGCGCCGCGGGGAGCCCGAGCGACTCGGCGACGATCGGAAGGATCATCGCCTCGTCGAGCCTCGCCACCTCGAGCAGGTTGGTGAGCAGATCGCCTCCGTAGAGGACCTGCCGCGCGAGGGCCTCCTCGACCTCGCGGATCGATGCGATCTCGCGCTGGACGATGAGGGAGCTCAGTGACATGCGCTCGCGCCGACTAGCGTCGCGCGCCCCGTGTGGCGTGTCAAATCGCGGCTGTTCATCGCTCGGGCAATCACTTCGTGAAGTGCTTCCCCAGGGCGGTGACGAGCCCCGCAATCGTGGACACCTCGGCCACGACGTCCACCCGAAGGCCGCGTTTTTTCGCTGTTTCCGTGGTGATCGGGCCGATGCTGGCGATGCAGGTCTTGGCGAGGAGCTCCACGGCGCGCGCCTCGAGGGCATCGCAGAGGTGCTCGACCGTGCTCGAGGACGTGAAGGTGACGGCGTCGATCTCACCGCCGTCGAGGAGCGCGGACAGCCCTTCGAGGAGCGCGCGCGGGGGCGACCGCGTCTTGTAGACGGACACGACGTCGACCTCGCAGCCTGCGGCGCGGAGGGCGTCCGGAACGACATCGCGTGCGACCTCGGCGCGCGCAACGAGCACGCGCACCTGGGTGCCACCGCTCGCATTCATCGCCGCGAGCACCTCTGCGGCGAGCGCCTCGCCCCTGTGCTCCTTCGCGACGACATCGGGCGAGAGACCACAACGCTCCAACGCCGCGGCGGTCCCCGGTCCGATGGCCGCAAGCTTGGCTCTCCCGAAGGCGCGCGCGTCCTTGCCCTGACGCTTCGTCTCGGCCCAGAGGCGCTCGACGCCGTTCGCGCTCGTGAGGACGACCCAGTCGTAGCGCTCGTGCATCGCCTGCACGGCGTCGATCATCGCGGACGGATCGCTCGGCGGGTGAATCTCGATCGTGGGGACGATGACCGGGTCGGCGCCGCTCTCGCGAAGGAGCGCGGCGGCGCCGCCGGCTTGCTCGCGCGCACGCGTGACGAGCACGCGCTTGCCGAAGAGCGGTAGACGCGGGAGCCACGAGAGCTCGGTCATCGGCGTCGCGCGCTCGCCGACGACGAGCACGACCCGGGCGGTGCGTGCCCTGGGCAGCTGGGGGACCTTGCCCAGCGTCGTCTCGGTGATGCGCTGTGACGGCAGCGAAACCTCCTCCACGATGGCGACGCGATCGGTCGGCGAACGCCCGTAGAACACGAGCGAGCGAGCGGTCTCGGCGACGCTCTCCGCGTCGCAGACGATCGCGAGCGTGTCGGTGGCGGTCGCGAGCTTGTCCCAGTCGTGGAGGGTCTCGTGGCCGCGCGTCACGCTCACGATGGCCACGCTCGGCGACGCGTCACTCGACCGCGTGAGCGGGATCCCTGCAAACGCGCCGAGCGCGATGAATGGACCGATCCCCGGCACGACCTCGATGGCCGCGCCGCAACGCGCCACCGCGGCCGCTTCCACGTCGCCCCAGCCGAAGAGGAGCGGATCGCCCCAGGTCAGTCGCACCGCGGCCCTTCCCTGCTTCGCCTCGGCGACGAGGAGCTGCGCGATCCGCTCGGCGGTCATCGACGGCGTCACGGCGACGCGCGGCGTGCCTTCGCGGAGGCGCGCAAGCACGTCCGGGTGAACCTCCGCGTCGAAGAGGACGTAATCGGCATGCGCGAGGACCTCGGCCCCGCGCACCGTGAGCAACCTCGGGTCTCCGCAGCCTGCGCCGACGAACGTGACCTTCATCGAGTCGTCCCTGGTCCCGCGTTCCTACTGCGACGGTGCACACGTCGAGACGCCCGCGCCCACGATGCGCGTTGGCAGCGTCGCGACGACGGTGACCGAGTTGTCGATGGGCCGATAGCGGGTCACGTCGGAGCCGCCGTTCGGGGCGGTGAACATGTAGAAGTCACCGCCCCAGAAGGCGAACGCCCAGCCGTTGCCCTGGTCGACGGTCGGGAACGGCGTCTCGGCGACGACGGCGGCGGTGTTCGTATCGATCTCGCCGATGTACGAGGGCGGGCCGTTGCTGATGCCCTTCGTGTAGAATGCATACAATCGACCATCCCCGGTTCCGCTGAGCTCGGCCCGCGCGATGTCCGGCACGAAGTTGCCGACCTTGGTCAGCTGGAACGTGCTCGTGTTGACACGAGCGAGGCCAGGCGACGCCGGCATGTTCTGATCGCGCGTCCCGGCGACGAAGAGCGTCTCCGTCGGGCCGACGTCGTTCGTCGCGTAGCCCATGCCGAAGTTGCCGAAGCCCTGCTGGTTGGGCTGGAACGTGGTGCCGATGCACGCGCCAGTGGCCGTGCTGACGCGATAGATGCGCTGATCGGTGAACTCGACGTACGCGACGCCCTTGCGATCGACAGCCATCGAGAACGGGGTGTCGCCGGGCGGCGCGGGGCAGGCGATCTTGGAGATGAACTTGAACGAGCCGTCCACGGGATAGAAGCTGAAGAGCTCGTTCTCGGTCGTGACGACATAGACGAGCGTCGCCTCGGCGTCGGGGCAGTCGGTGCGATTCGCGTCGCGCGGCTGCGCGTCGATCGGAGGCAGCGGCCCGTCCGGGAAGAAAGGCGCGTCGCTGTCTCGACGAGCGTCGCGTCCACCGTCGACGTTCGGCCCGCCGTCGGGGAGGAGATCGGTGCCGTCGTCCTCTTCACCGAAGAGGCCCGTGCGACTCCCACAGGCCGCAAGGCAGAGCAGCAACAGGGAGACGCGGGGAGCACGCGCGAGCGCTCGTCGCCGGGGTGACGTCATGACGGTCGACACGATCGCGCGCATCGCCGTCTTCCACAATGCCCCTCACGCGACCTGAGTGTTCGATCCACCTGGGATCCAGGGGCGAGGGCCTCCAGATCCCACGATCCTCGGTGTTTCTCGTTGGTGTAGGTTTTGCACCCACTGTAGCTTCGATGCTTCGCCGCCTCCGGATCCTCCTCCCCCTCCTCCTCTTGTGCGTCCCCGCGTGCGCCGCCCCCGCGGCCGTCGCCGAGGACGACGGCGGCGAGCCAGCGGACAGCGAGGACGCGCTCGTCGCGATGAACGAGCCCGACGAGAGCGCCCCCGCGTCGGCCCTCGCGCCCGCGCCCCTCGACACCGCGGCCGCCGTTGGCCTCCTCGACGTGCGTGGCATGGGCGACTCGGGCTGGAGCAACACGCACGAGAAGACGCCGATTGCCGCCGAGTTCGGCAAGGCGCTCGACCGCTTCGACCCCAGCGGCAAGGGATACCGCGGCGACCTCAACTTCATCAACTGGGAGACGGTCGTAGGCACCGGCTGCAGCGAGTTCGCCAGCGTGTACTCGCCAGGCAAGAGCTACGCGTTCGTCTCGCGCACCGAGAACGTCACGCAAGCGACGGAGCGTGGCTTCAACCTGTTCGGCCTCTCGAACAACCATGCCCGTGATTGCCTCGCCTCCGCGGACACGTCGCTTCACGGCGAGGTCGCGAGCGCGGCGATGTCGGCGAAGAACATCGAGAGCCTCGGAGACAACGGCGCCCTGTTCGCCGGCCTCTCCTCGGTCGCCCACGAGGACGACTTCGCGAAGGCACGCGTCCGCACCTTCACGGTGAAGGGCCATCAGGTCCGGGTCGCCTTCGGCAGCATGTACATGGGCCGCGCCGATTGCCCGCGCGCGGCGTGCTCGGGCGACAAGCGCGAGCTCTTCGAGAGCATGCGCGACGCGCAGGCCGACGTTCGCATCCTGTCGCTCCACAGCATGGGCCCAGCCGATCAGGACGAAGCGGTCCGCGTCGGCAGCGACTTCGTGAAGAGCTACGGCGGCGACGTCGTCTTCGGCGAGGGCCCGCACGTCTGGAAGCCCGTCCGCGTGGTGCGCAAGGGCGCTGCGTTCGGTGGTGGCACCGGCGTGGTGTTCGAGAGCCTCGGCAACTTCCTCCATCCGTCGCTCGGCGGACAGGCGAAGAACTTCATCGGGCGCGCGCTCTTCGACCTACGCACGCTGAAGCTCCGCCAGGTTCAGGTGCTCCCGGTCGCGAACGCCGGACGAGACGTGAAGTGGTCCGCCGTCGACGCCAGCGCGCTCCAGGCGAACCTCTCGTGGTCGCCCAGCACACGTGGTGTGTTCGCGAACGTGAAGCCCTGAGGCGCCTCCGCGCTCAGTGGCTCGAGAACGCGACGGGGATGTCGATCGACGTCGTGTAGTTCATGCCGCCCGCGGCCGCGAACGTCGCGGCCTTGAGCTGCACGCCCAGACACTTGATGACCGCCGGGGTGAGGCCCGCCGTGTTCTTCGGCGTGACCTCGACGACGTGCCCGTCTTTTCCGATCGTCGCGGAGAGCGTGACCGAGCCCTCGAGCTTCGGGTTCTTCGTGAGCGCGCTCTGGTAGCACTCGTTCAGCTTCGGACGCAGAGCGGCGATCACCTTGTCGGGCGCGACGACGTTCGGCGTCGTGATCTCGTTCGACACGGCGGTCACGCCGGTGGTCATGCCGTCCGAGGGAGGTGCGGGCGTACTCGCGACAGGCTCGGCAGGAGGAGCAGGCGCAGGAGCGGGAGCGGGAGCAGGCGCGACGACGGGCGGGGAGCTCGCGGTCGGCGATGCGGGCGGAGGCGCGGCTCCGCCGCATGCGACGACGGCGATCGTGGCGACGGCGATCCCGAGCTGAAACTTCATGGCTCGAACGATACACCTTCCGCGCGTGCGCTAAGCTGACCAACGTGGAGACGGCAGAGGAGCGCGCGACCTTCATCCGCGCCCATACCGTGCTCGCGACCGTGCCCTTCGTGCCGGAAATTCGGCTCCTGACGGCCACCGACGTGACGCCGCTCTGGCGCGCGACCCACACGTTCCTCGGCGAGCATGGGCTCGAGGTGCCCTTCTGGTGCGTGCCCTGGGCGGGCGGTCAGGCGCTCGCTCGCTGGGTGCTCGACCACCCGGAGGCCGTGCGCGGTCTCCGCGTCGTCGACTTCGGCGCCGGCAGTGGGCTCGTCGCGATCGCCTGCGCGCTCGCTGGAGCGAGCTCGGTTCGCGCCGTCGACATCGACCCCCTCGCGCTCGAAGCGTGCCTCCTGAATGCCGGGGCCAACGGCGTCGCCCTCGACGCGACCTGCGCCGACGTCGTCGGCGCCGAGGCGAGCACGCTCGACGCCGACATCCTTTTCGCCGGCGACGTCTGGTACGAGCGCGCCCCCGCCGCACGTTTCGAAGCATGGCTCAGGAGCGTCGTTCGCTCTGGCGTGCGCGTGATCACGGGCGACCCTTGCCGCGCCTACGTCCCAGACGGCCTCCACGAGCTCGATCGTTACGACATCCCCACCTGCGCGGACCTCGAGGCGACCGCCCTGCGCCTCACGCGTGTCCTCGAGGTGCTCACGCGCGCTCCGCGGTCGTAGTATGCTCCGGCCCCGCGATGGGTTTCCCCACGATTCGTCCTCGTCGTCTGCGCGCCACTCCCGAGCTCCGGGCCCTCGTTCGCGAGACCAACCTGTCACCGGGTGACTTCGTCTATCCGATGTTCTTCAACGCCGCGCTCGACGCGCCGCGCCCGATCGGGTCGATGCCCGGCATCGATCAGCAGCCGGTCAGCGCCGCGCGCGAGCTTGCCAAGGCCATCAAGGCCCGCGGCGTCGGCTCGGTGATCCTCTTCGGCCTCCCGAAGACGAAGGACGACCGCGGCTCGACGGGCCTCGACCCCGACGGCCCGGTTCCGCGCGCGATCGCGGAGATGAAGAGCGCCGTCCCGGAGCTCGTCGTCATGGCCGACGTCTGCGTCGACGAGTACACCGATCACGGCCACTGCGGCATCCTCCGCCAACGCCCCGGCTCCAAGAAGGAGAACGACTGGGAGGTCGACAACGACGCCACCGTCGAGGTCCTCGCCAAGATGGGCGTCCTGTTCGCCAAGGCCGGCGCCGACGTCGTCGCCCCGAGCGACATGATGGACGGCCGCGTGGCCGCGATGCGCGCTGCGCTCGACGCCGAGGGCTTCCAGAACACCAGCCTCCTCAGCTACGCCGTCAAGTACGCGAGCGCCTTCTACGGTCCGTTCCGCGAGGCGGCCGATTGCGCCCCCAAGTTCGGCGACCGCGCCGGCTACCAGATGGATCCCGCCAACGGTCGCGAGGCGCTTCGCGAAGCGGCGCTCGACGAGGCCGAAGGCGCGGACATGTTGATGGTGAAGCCCGCGCTGTCGTACCTCGACGTCATCAAGGACGTCCGCGCGCACTCGAACCTCCCGCTGGGCGCGTACAACGTGTCCGGCGAATACTCGATGCTCCACGCCGCTGCCGACCGTGGAATGATCGATCGCGACCGCGCGATGATGGAGGTGCTCACCTCGATCCGCCGCGCGGGCGCCGACTTCATTCTCACGTACCACGCGCTCGCCGCCGCGGAGCTGCTCGGTGCGTAGCCGCGAGCGCCGCGCGAGTCGCACGCGTGTGGCAGCCAGCGTCGCCGTCTGGGCGATCGTCATGGGAGGGCTATCCTTCGCTGCGGGTTGCTACGGCCACACGTGCGACGGGGAGGTCAAGGTCTTCGGCCGGAACCCCGGCGAAGGACGCCTCTTCACGGCAGACAAGTGGGAGTCGAGCGCCATCGACGGCGTGTGGCTCGACTTCCCGAAGCAGCGCGTCTGGATCTTCGATCTGCACGAGCTAGGCGGACGGACGCCCGTCATCGTGACCCCGTACGTCAGCGCACAGGCCGATCCGGACCACGAGGTCGGCGGCAACTTCACGCTCGCCGCCGGCAACCTCGCGGAGATCTCCGCCACGAACCCCGACCAGGTCGTGATCCACAACGGCACGTGCGCGGACTATTTCCTCCGCGTCGTCGTCGAGGCCGCGCCCCGCGCGCCTGGTGCCTCCGTTCCGTCAGCGAATCCCGACGCCGGAGGCGACGCCGAAGCCGGCCCGTGAGATTCTGAACCCGAGGTCCACCATGACTCATCCCTGGCACGACATCGCCTGCGACGAGCCCGTCGACGAGTCGATCACCGCGTTCATCGAGATCCCCAAGGGCTCGAAGGTGAAGTACGAGCTCGACAAGGAGACCGGGCTGCTCAAGGTCGATCGCATCCTGTTCAGCGCCGTCCACTACCCGGCGAACTACGGGTTCATCCCTCGCACGTACTGCGACGACGGCGATCCGCTCGACATCCTCGTGCTCTGCCAGGAGCCCGTCGCCCCTTTCTGCATGATGCGCGCGCGCGCCATCGGCCTCATGCAGATGCGCGACGACAAGGGCCTCGACGACAAGGTCATCGCCGTCCACATGGATGACCCGGCGTACAGCCAGTACACGCACATCCGCGAGGTCCCGCAGCACACGCTGATCGAGCTCAAGCGCTTCTTCGAGGACTACAAGCAGCTCGAGAAGAAGATGGTCGAGGTCGACGAGCTGCTCGGTCCCTTCGAGGCGGCGAAGGCCATTCGCGCCGGCGTCGAGATGTACAAGCGGGACATCCTGCCGAAGCTGAAGCCGCCTACTTGAAGCAGGCGCGCATGCACGCGCGGTAGGTCTTCTCGCACGGCGCCCCCTTGCAGGTTCGGAACGTGGCGCCGCACGCATCGGCGCAGTCGGTCCCCGGCGCGCGAGGCGCTGGCGCGGCGTCGGGCGGCGCGGCGACTGCGGGCGGCGCGGGGGCGAGCGGCGCGGGCGCCGACGCGTCGAGTGCAGTCGCGCTCCCTCCCGAGAACACGACGGTCTTGGGCAGCTCGTTCGGCCGGAGAGCCTTTCCGCCGATGAGACCGCCGCCGTCCACGTCGGCGAGGACCTTCGGCGGAGGCTCGAACGCGTTGGTCGGCGCTGGCGCGGTGATGGTCGACTGCCGCGGCGTCATCCCTGGCGCGGCCATCATCATGGCCTCGTCGGTGGGGACGCTGGCCGACTGCGAGAGCGCGACGTAGCGCGCCGTGGCGTAGTGGATTCGGTCGCGAGTCTGCCCGTAGGTGTAGTGCTCGGACCAGTCGCGCCAGCAATCGACCTTCTCGGTGGCGGGCTTCTGGGCGTTCTCCTCGAGCGCGTAGCAGTGCTCGAATCGGGCGTTTCCCTCGTAGATCGCCTGAAAACTGGGACCGCAGGCCAGAGCGCCGCCGAGGGCCCCGAATCCGATGATGACGCCGAAGACCCGCTTCACGCCCGACATCTTCCCATTTCTGCGCGAGGGCCGCTCGTCCTCTCTCCGCCCTTTGACGCTGCGACCATCCGGCACTACCTACCCGCTCAGGCATGTTCACCGGGCTCGTCGAGACCAAAGGGACGCTGGAGCACATCACGCGCTCCGCGCGCGAATCACGCCTCGTCGTACGCGGCGAGCTCGGCCCGGAGGCGCTCGCGCTCGGGGAGTCGATCGCGGTCGACGGCGTCTGCCTCACGGTCGCGGCGATCGTGAAGCCGGGTCCGGGTCCGTGTGTGTTCGAAGCCGACGCCTCCGCCGAGACCCTCGAGAAGACGACCCTCGGCGAGCTCGTGGCCGGCACTCGCGTCAACCTCGAGCGCGCCGTCGCGCTGGGCGCCCGGATGGGCGGACACATCGTCAGCGGCCACGTCGACGGCGTGGGCACGATCGCCGAGAAGACCCCCGTGGGCGGCGCCGTGAAGGTCACCTTCCAGGTCCCGGCTGACCTCGTCCGCTACATCGCGCAGAAGGGCTCCATCTGCGTGGGCGGCGTCAGCCTCACGGTGAACAACGTCGCCGGTGACCGCTTCGACGTCGTTCTCGTCCCCCACACGCGCGACAAGACGTCTCTCGACGCGCTGCCGGTCGGCTCGCGGGTCAACCTCGAGGTCGATCTGCTCGCCCGCTACGTCGCCCGCCTCCTCGAATGCGGCGGCAGCTCGCCCTCATCCCCTGACCATGCGTCCTCGGACGCCGCGTGGACCGAGCGCCTCCAGCGCGCCGGTTACCTGTAGAGTACACATGCCCCCCGCGCTGAATATCGAACCGAAGCTCCTCGAGCGAGTCAACGGCGCCATCGCCGACATCCGCGCGGGCAGGATGGTCATCCTCGTCGACGACGAGGATCGCGAGAACGAGGGCGACCTCACGATGGCGGCGCAGTTCGCGTCGCCCGAGGCCGTGAACTTCATGGCGACGCACGGGCGCGGGCTCATCTGCGTCACGCTGACCGAGGACCACATCGCCCGGCTCAACCTACCGATGATGGCCTCGCCGGGTCGCTCCGGGCCGTCGCTCGGCACCGCGTTCACGGTGAGCGTCGAGGCGCGCACCGGCGTCACCACCGGGATCAGCGCCGCCGATCGCGCGCACACCATCCGTATCGCCGCGAGCCCCGAGTGCAAGCCCGAGGAGCTCGTCACGCCGGGCCACATCTTTCCGCTCCGCGCGCGCACGGGCGGCGTGCTCGTGCGCACCGGGCAGACCGAAGGCTCCGTCGACCTCGCGCGCCTCGCCGGGCTCACGCCTGCGGGGGTCATCTGCGAGATCATGAAGGAGGACGGCTCGATGGCCCGCATGCCGGACCTCGAGATCTTCGCCAAGAAGCACGGGCTCCGGATCGTCACGATCGCCGACCTCATCCAGTACCGCCTGCAGACCGAGCGCCTCGTGCGCCGCATCGAGACCGGCACGATCGAGCTCGATGAGACCGGCACCCGCTGGACCGTCACCGCGTACCAGTCCTCCACGGACTCCCGGCAGTTCGTGGCGCTGACGCTCGGCACGCTGAAGCCCAACGAGCCGACGCTCTGTCGCATGCACTCCGGCTCGATCATCGGCGACGTCTTCGCTTCGACCCCGCGCGAGGGCGGTCGCAACCTCCGTGAGGCCATCCGGTGCATCGAGGCGGAGAAGAGCGGCGTCATCGTGTACCTGCCGCCGCGCCTGCAACCCGCCGCCGAGATCGCGCAGCTCCCGGCGCCCGGAGAGCCCCCGCGCGAGGAGCCGGTGGCCGGCCCCGACGACAGCCCGCTGCGCGAGTTCGGGATCGGCGCCCAGATCCTCGCGGATCTCGGGCTGAACAAGATCCGCCTGCTCACCAACAACCCGCGTAAGATTGCCGGGCTTTCCGGCTTCGGCCTGCAGGTCGTCGAGAGCGTCCCGCTCGGCAAGCGTTGATCGATCGGTATCAGGAGAGAACATGGCCTCTAGCCCGCGCATCATCGAGGGCAACCTCATCGTCCCCAAGGGGGCGAGGTTCGCGATCGTCGCGAGTCGCTTCAATCACTTCATCGTGGATCGCCTCGTCGAGGGCGCCATCGACGCGCTGGTCCGCCACGGCGGTGACGACGCCAACATCACGATCGTGCGCGTCCCCGGCGCCTGGGAGATCCCGCTCGCCGTGCAGCGCATCGCGCGCGGTCCCCGTGGTCGCGGCGGTGCGGACGACTCCGGACCGATGACCGAGCGCGGCGCCGGCAGCCCCCGCGCCAAGCGCGCGCGCACCGTCGACGGCATCATCGCCCTCGCGGCCGTCATCCGCGGGTCGACTCCCCACTTCGACTACGTGGCCGGCGAGGTCGCCAAGGGCGTCGCTCACGTGTCACTGGCGAGCCACCTGCCGATCGCGTTCGGTGTCCTCACGACCGACAGCATCGAGCAAGCCGTCGAGCGCGCCGGTACCAAGGCCGGCAACAAGGGCTGGGACGCCGCCATGAGCGCCATCGAGATGGTCTCGCTCGAACGCGCCTTCGACAGCGAAGGACTCTAGGCAAGCCCGATGGGTGCACGGCGATCGGGGCGTGAAGCTGCCCTCCAGATGCTGTTCCAGCTCGAGGGCTCGGGCGTCTCGGCCGACCAGGCGATCGACCTGTTCTGGCGGACGTACGAGGACGCGGACCCCGAGGGGAAGGCCTACGCGGACATGATCATCCGCGGCGTCGCCGACAACGTCGACGGCATCGACAAGAAGATCGCGGCGGCGTCGCAGAACTGGCGCCTCGAGCGAATGTCGCGTGTCGACCGCAACCTGCTCCGGCTCGGTACCTGGGAGCTCATGTTCCGCGCCGATGTGCCGCGTGCCGTCATCCTCGACGAGGCCGTCGAGCTCGCGAAGTCGTTCGGCACCGACGAGTCTAGCGGCTTCGTCAACGGCGTGCTCGACCGCATCGCGGAGAACATCGGCCGCAAGGACGAGCGCAACGCCTGATGGTCGACCTCCGCTTCGTCGCGCCCGATCTCCGGCGCCTCGACGAGGCCGGCTCCGAGGTCGTGGTGTGCGGCGTGTGGAAGGACCAGCGGCCCCTCACCGGCCTCGCATGTCTGCTCGACTGGCGACTCGCGGGCAGGCTCAGCCGGCTCGCGAGGCAGGGGTTTCTCGTGGGTGACCTCGGCGAAGTGGTCGTCCTTCCCGCACGCCCTCGCCTCCCCTTCGACAAACTGCTGGCCTGCGGTCTCGGCCCGCGCGCGACCTTCGGGCAAGCGTCGTTCCGCACGGTGCTCGAGCGCATCCTCGACGCGCTCAGCGGCCTGTCGGTGAAGAAGGCGGTCATCGAGCTTCCTGGGCGGGGCGACGCCGGCATCGACCCCGAGCAAGCAGCCTCGATCCTCCTCGACCTGCTCGGCGACGAGGAGCGCGACGCGCTGTGCTTCGTCGAGGAGCCGGACGCGCAACACCGCATCGAGAAGCACGCGCAGGAGCGACACCGCACCGCTCTACGCGCCCAGGGCATGGCCTCTCGCTGAGGGACGTTGGTGTATGATGCGTTCGTGCTGGACCTGAAAGCCGATCGCGAGGCCGCCACACCGAGAGACGCCTCGACGCTCGTGCTCGTCCGCCCGGGCCCGGACGCGCAAGGCGTCGAGGTCTTCTGCGTCGAGCGCAACAAGAAGAGCCGCTTCATGGGCGGCGCGATCGTCTTCCCGGGCGGGAAGCTCGACGGGTCGGACGTGCTTGCGGAGTGGACGCCGCTCACGACGCCGCCGCGCCTCCCCGAGCGAGGCACCGTCCCGTTCACCTCGAGCGACGCGCACTTCCGGTCGCTCGCCATCGCCGGCGCACGCGAGACGCTCGAGGAAGCCGCGATGCTCCACGTGCACGACGGCAAGGTCACGCAGGAAGACCTGTTCGCGCTCCGCAAGGAGCTGACCGCCCACCCTGAGGCGCTGCGCGCCTTCCTTTCGAAGCGTCGCTTGCGGCTCGACCTCGGTGCGCTCCGCCCGTTCGCCCGATGGATCACGCCGGAGGCCGAGTCGCGCCGCTTCGATGCGCGTTTCTTCATCGCCATCGCACCCGAGGGACAGACCGGCTTCCACGACGAGCACGAGACGATGGCCAGCTTCTGGGCGACGCCCGCCGACGTGCTCCGCCGCTTCGAGGCCGGCGAGGTTCAGCTCATGCCGCCGACCCATCGCACCATCGCGATGCTGGGCGACTGCTCCTCCACCGAGGCGGTGCTTTCGCTCGCCAGCTCGAGCAACCTCGATCCCATCTG
>JANXVA010000057.1 GCA_025351875.1 Myxococcales bacterium
CTCTGCGCCTGCTTCGCCTTCGAGGCCTTCGCCCCGAAGCGGTCGACGAAGGCGCGTTTCTCCGCGATGATCTTCTGCGCTCGGGCGATCTCTGCCTCCTTGCGCTCGCGCGTCGCGCGCTTCTCCACCGCGAACGCGGCGTAGCTGCCGGTGTAGATCTCGACCGTGCCGTAGTCGACGTCGAGGATGTGCGTGGCGATCGCCTCGAGGAAGCGCTGGTCGTGGGAGATGACGAGCGCGCAGCCCTCGTAGTCGACGAGGAACTTCTCGAGCCAGCGAATGGAGAGGATGTCGAGGTGGTTCGTGGGCTCGTCGAGGAGGAGCGCGTCGGGGCCGGAGACGAGCACCTGCGCGAGCAGAACGCGAAGCTTGAAGCCGCCGGAGAGCGTCGCGAGCGGCCGCTTCTGGATGGCGAGCGGGATGCCGAGGCCCTCGAGGACGGCGGAGGCACGCGCCTCGAGCGTGTAACCGTCGTGCGCGCGGAGGACGTCCTCGATGTCGGCGAGTCCGCTCGCGTCTGCGCCGTGGTCGACGATGCGGCTCTGCTCGCAGAGCGCCTCCCACACGACGGTGTCACCCTTCATCGCGAGGTCGAGGATCGGCGCGCTGTCGTCGAGGAACCGATCCTGGCGGAGGACGCCGATGCGCGCCTCACGCGGGAGAGAGACGCTTCCGCCGGTCGCCGCCTCGTCACCGGCGAGGATCTTGAGGAGCGTGGATTTGCCCGAGCCGTTGGCGCCGACGAGCCCGTAGCGCGACCCCGCGTTGAGCTGCAGCGACACGTTCTCGAACAGCGTGCGTCCGCCGTACGACTTTTCCAGGCGGGATAGGCCAATCACGGCGCACTCCTTAGCCCAGGTCGAGAGCCCCCGCTGCGAAATGTCAGCCGAAGCGGATCGCCGAGACGGTCATCCCCATCACGACGTCACGGAACACAGCCTTGCCGAGGTCGCTTCCCGCGGCGCCGGCGGCGACCATCAGCGGCAGCAGGTGCTCTTCGCGCGGGTGACTCTCGCGTGCCGACGGCGCCTCGGCCCACGCCGCCAGCTCGGCGTCGCGCGCCTCGGCGTGCTTCTCGACGACGGCCGCGAGCCATCCGTCGAACGCCTTCGAGGCCAGGCCGCCGGTCCCGGTCTTGAAGCCGCCCATGTTGTGGTAGCTCAGGCCGCTGCCGACGATGAGCACGCCCTCGCCTCTGAGCGGAGCGAGCGCGCGCCCGATCGCCAGATGCGCCTCCGGGTCGAGGTCCGCACGGAGCGAGAGCTGGACCGTGGGGAGCTGCGCGTCGGGGTAGGCGAGCTTCAGCGGGATGAAGACGCCGTGATCGAAGCCGCGCTTCGTGTCGGTCGCGGACTCGATACCCGAGGCGGAGAGCAGCGCAGCGATGCGCGTCGCGAGCTCCGGTGAGCCCGGCGCGGCCCATTCGAGCTCATACGTATGAGGCGGAAAGCCGTTGTAGTCGTAGAGCAGAGGCGGCTGCGTCGACGCGAGGATCGTCGGCACCGCCGTCTCCCAGTGCGCGGAGATGACGAGGAGCGCGCGAGGCGTCTCGGGCAGCGAGGCGTCGATGCCGCGGATCCAGCTCGCCAGCTTGTCCCACGTGTCCTTGGGTCCCATCGTCCAGTCCATGAAGAAGCACGGGCCGGCACCGTGAGGGAGAAAGAGCGTGGGCATCCTCGTCGGCATGCGCCGATTCTCGGCGCTTCTGCTCGCGCGATCAAGGCTCTACGATCCCATTGCATCCGTGAGCATCGCCTTCTTCGATTTCGACGGGACGCTGATCGTTCGCGATTCCGGGGTGATCTGCGCCGTTCCTTCGATCCGGCGCGGGCTCCTCGGGCCGCGCATCGGCGCGCGGCTCATCGGGACCTATGCGCTCAGCAAGCTCGGGCTGAGGACGCGAACGGACGCCCAGCGCGTCGGGTTCGAGTGCTACCGCGGCCGAACCCTCGAGGAGCTGCGCGGGATCATGCAAGGCCTCCACGACGAGCATCTCCGCCGCTTCATCTCCGCGCCGCTGAGGGAGCGGGTGATGGCGCATCACGAGGCGGGCGATCACCTCGTCGTCCTCACAGCTTCGGCGTTCTTCTTCGCGGAGCCGATCTGCGCCGAGCTGGGCATCGACGAGCTCGAGGGGACGCAGGTGGGCTTCGTCGACGGCATGTGCACCGGGACGGTCGAGGGCAACATCCTCGACGGCACGGCGAAGCTCGCGGCGGCCACGCGATGCGCCGCAGCCCGCAACGTTTCACTCGCGGAGTGCACCTTCTACACCGACCACATCGCCGACCTCCCGCTGCTCGAGGAGGTTGGAAAGCCGGTCGTGGTCGGTAGCAGCGCGCCGCTCGTGCGCCTCGCGCGCGAGCGAGACTGGCAAGTCATCGCCCACGCGTGAGACGTCGCGCGCCGCTCGCGCCGGATGGCGCTTCAGGGCCACGCGATTGGCGTCGTGACGGACGATCCGCCGCCGAGCACCGGCCAGCCGTCGGCGCCCCACTCGATGGGCGCGATGAGTCCGAAGCGGCCCTTCGCCGCGTCGTTCTTGCCGTTCGGAAGCGCGGGCCATGCGTGATGGAAGAAGTAGTCGCGACCGTGCACGCTCACCACCGAGCCGTGTCCGGGGCCGACCCACGACGCGTTGTTCCCGAGGATGGGCCCGCCCTTCTTCGTGAACGGACCCGTCGGCGATTTCGCGCGCGCGACGCCCGTGCGGTAACGGTCGTCGTAGACGTTGCCGCTGTAGAAGAGGAAGTAGTCGCTGCCGTGCTTGACGACCCACGGGGCCTCGACGACGCCTCCTTCCCAGGTATTCGCGTCGTTGTTCAGCACCTCGACCGCCGCGGAGCCGGCTGCGAACGAGAGACCATTCGCGGCGAGCTCGCGCGCGAAGATCGGCGTGCGCTGCCCGACCGAGTTCCCGTCGATCTTGTAATAGAGGTACTTCTTGCCGCCTGGATCCTCGAAGAACGTGGCGTCGATCACGCCGAGCGCATCCTGCACGAGCGGCCCGCCGCAGTCGGTGTACGGACCCTCGAGCGCAGTCGCGTGCGTGCAGCCGATGCTGAGCACGTTCGCGGCGTTCACCGCCGTGTAGTAGGCGACGTAGCCCGTGCCGATCGCGTGGATCTCGGGCGCCCAGTTCCGGCCGCCGTTTGCGGACCACGAGGCCTTGCCGCTCGGCAGGAGGAAGTTGCCTGAATCGCGCCACGTGACCAGGTCGTCGGAGAGGCGGATCGGGAGCTTGCCCCCGGTGCAGACCATCGCGAAGAGTGGGTGGCCGTCGCGTGCGGTCGCGAGAACGCCCGGGTCGGGGCAGTCGAACGGCGTCGCCGGATTCTCGAAGGTGGGACGCGGCCCTTGCCGGACGATGCCGTTCGCGTCGACGGGCGGCGACGTGCGCGGCGCGAGCACCTCCTTCGGGAGCCCTCCACGCACTCCTCCGGGCGGTAGCCACTCGAGCGCGAGCGAAGCGGCCCCACGGAGCTGGAAGTACTCGACGCGCAGGTGGTGCTCGCCCGCCGCGAGCGTGACCTTGCCGCTCGACTCCGTCGGCGGATGCGCGGTCCAGTCGTCGATGATCGCCTTGTCGTCGACGAAGACGCGCACTCCGTCGTCGGCGTTCGCGAAGAACGAGTGCTCGCCGGCGTTCGCGACGGCGAGCTGGGCCGTCCAGCGCACCGAGTAGAGGATGCCGCGGACCCCGGGCGCGGGTGACGTGGCCGCGTCGTGCGCGATCCCCACGCTCGCCTCGCCGCGCGTCACCTTGCGATCGGAGAAGTCGTCGAACCAGTCCGCGCGAAAGCCGTGCGCGGGCAGGGGAGCATCGGCGCCCGCGTCGCCCGCCGTGGCCGGGTCGACCGCGCTGGCCTCGTCCCGGCTCGACGCATCCTGGGCGGGCATGCTGGTCGGGTCGCCGCCGGCGGCGTCGTCGCCGCAGCCCGCGACTTGCGCAAGAACTGACGCAACGAGGATCGCGAGAGGTCGCGAGAGAGGACGCATGGTCCTCTCGGGCTGCACGTCGCGCACCATCGTCCCGGCAGGCGCGAGACGCAGGTTTAGCCGGAATTCAAGGTGGATCGTCGGTGTTCCGCTCGCGTGGAGCCGCGAGGAATGCTCCACGCCCCGGGAATCGAGCCACCCCCCCCGCGTTGCGCTCGTGCCCTACTTCGGCCCTTCCTTGAGGCACGCCGCCGAGCAGCCGTCGCCGTTCGTGCGGTTGCCGTCGTCGCACTCCTCGGGGCCGTTCTGCACGCCGTCACCGCAGCGCGCGGCGAGCATGCATTCGGTGGAGCACGAGTCGTACGCGCCCGACGCGGAGTTGGCCGCGCCCCGGTCACACTGCTCGAACGGGAAGTCGACCGTACCGTCGCCGCACGAGCGCGGCTTCTTGCAAAGCGGCGCGCAGTCCGTCGCGGTCGGGTGCTTCACGTAGTCGGTCAGGTTGAAGCCGTTGTCACACGCCTCGCCGGACGCGGCCTGCACCACAGCATCACCGCAGCGCGGGCCGGGCTGACACTTCGCCGTGCATTTCCCGTACGCGCCGGTGTTCTGCGCCGTGCCGTTGTCGCACTTCTCGCCGAACGTACCCTGCACCAGGCCGTCGCCGCAGTACGACGGCGCCTTGCAGAGCGGAGCGCACGCCGTCGACGAGAACGCGGCCGTCCACGACGTGAGGTTCGTGCCGTCGTCGCAGGCCTCCGGCGGGTTCGTCGTCGTCTTGTCACCGCAGTACGGGCCGAGCTTGCAGTCGAGGCGGCATGAGCCGTAGGCGCCGGAGTTGGTGTTCGCCGCGCCCTTGTCGCATTGCTCTTCCTTCGTCTTGATGCCGTCCCCACAGTTGTTGGTGCAGACGGACTTCTTCCTCACGAAGTCGCGGACCGTGAGCTTGAAATTCGAGTCCTCGGTGTGCCGCTCGGCGTGGAAGAGCGCGATCTCGTAGACGTGCTTGTCGACCAGGCCGAGCGTCGCGGCCTTCGCCGGATTCAGGATGAACGAGTCGGTCTGGATGTCGTGGAGACCTCCGAGATCGAGCGCGAGCTTTCCGTTCACGAACACCCAGACGTCGTCGTCGCCGCTGAACGAGAGCTGCGGCGAGCTCGCCGCGTCGTACGTGAACCAGAAGCGGAGCTCGGTGGTGAACGCGAAGTTGTGGCTCTTCAGGTTCGAGTCGAGGCCTTCGTTGCCGAAGCCCTTGCCGTCGATGGGGAAGAAGCCGCCGAGCGAGCTGTACGGCGCATCGGTCGCGCTGTTGAAGACGTACGAGTAGTTCCCCGCGACGCCGTTGCGCGTGAGGCGGAGCTGCGTGCCGTCGACGCGTGAAGACTTTGCCGTGTCCGTGTACCACTGCGCGAAGTCAGCCGCGGACGTGAGCTGCTTGCTTCGGTCCGGGGTTGGAGACTTGGCGCCGCACACCAGGTTGGGATCGACGCCGGTGACCGGATCCAGCCCGGTGCCGTCATACCGATACACCGGGACGCCTGCCGTGAGGGTACCGAGGACGAGATCCTCGGTGACCTGATTGCACTGGTAGATCTCGAAGTCCGGGTGGGCGTTCACGGCGGCGGTCGAGAAGCGGAAGTCGCGGAGCACGACGGGTACGTCGAGGAACGCCGGGTCCGGCTCGATCACGGCCGTGCAGTCGTAGCCCGGCTCCTTCTTGCAAGTGCTCGAGCAGCCGTCGCCGTTGCGGAGGTTGCCGTCGTCGCACTCCTCGTCGATCGAACCGTTGCCGTCGGCGTCGAAGTCGAAGAGGAGGCCGTCACCGCAGCGCGACTTGCACGCGCCGTCCGGGCAGGAGGGTTCCCACTGGCAGTCGGCGGAGCAGCCGTCGAGCGGCTTGGTGTTGCCGTCGTCGCACTGCTCGGTGCCCTCGGGGAGGCCGCCGTTGCCGCAGACCGTCTTCGTGCAGGGCATGCCTGGCGTGAGGCACTGCCAGTTGACGATCTTCGTGCTGCCGGGAGTCGTCGCGGTGGGCGCGGTGACGACGGTCGTCGTCTGGAGCTTGCAGGTCGCGCTGCAGCCGTCGTTGTCGCTCTTGTTGCCGTCGTCGCACTCCTCGGCGCCGGCGATCTTGCCGTCACCGCATGCGGCCGCGTTGCACGCGACGCCCGGCACCGGGCAGACCCAGCCGGGCTCGACCGCGCAGGAGGCCGAACAGCCGTCGCCCGCGACCTTGTTCGTGTCGTCGCACTGCTCGGTGCCGGTGACGAACCCGTCGCCGCACACCATCGTCGTCACGCAGAGCGCACCCGGGGTCGGGCAGGCGAAGTTGGGCTCGATGAGCTTGCAGTCGAGCGCGCATCCGTCGCCGCCGGTCTGGTTGCCGTCGTCGCACGCCTCGCCGATGTCGATGAAGCCGTCGCCGCAGACGACGGACTTCGGGGGCGGCGTGCATCCGGCATCGCCCGCGAGGCCGGCGTCGGTCAGCGCCGCGCAGTCGCGGACGTCGACGCACTTGCTACCGAACGCGCACGCCCAGTAGGGCGCCTCGATCTGACAGACGGAGGAGCAGCCGTCGCCGTTGGTGGTGTTCTTGTCGTCGCAGCTCTCTCCCAGGCCGGCCTTGCCGTCGCCACAGACGGCGGGCGGCAGGCACGCTCCGGGGTTCGCGTCGCAGTCCATCCCGCCGTCGCCATTGCCTGCATCCGGCTTGGAGGCGTCGTCGGTGAACGGCGGCGGCGGGGGCAGCTCGACCCCAGCCTCTTCGGCAAGCGTGACGAACTCCGCCTTCTCTCCGCTGTCCCCGCACGCGACACCGACGACGACCGCAAGACCAAGAAGAACACCGACCAACGACCTGCGCATTTGGCGCTCGTATAGCCCGGGAGCTTCCAACGGCACAGCTGCAGATGGCGAGCCGCCGAACGGCGTCTTACAGGATCTTTCAGCGTGTCCGTGGGGTGCAGCGACAGTGGGATCATTTTGTCTGACCGACGCTCCGAGTCGCACCGCTCACGCGTGATTCTCCGCACATCGCAGCTTCGTGCGAGCCGCATCCGACGGCACCGTTCGTGCTCGTGCGCCGCCTGAAAGCGCAGGGGTCATCCATGAGCAAGCGGATCGTGCAGCACACATGCGTCGGACTCCTCGTGGCGGGGCTTCTCGTCGCGTGCAACGGTGAGCTCGGCGCGTTTGGCGGCGGAAGCGGAGGGATCCTCGGGAACCTCGCGTGCCCCGAGCTGCAGGGCGGCGCGATGAACGCGCACTTCGACGCGGACGCGCGGGCGAACGCCACCATCCGTGCCTTCGTCACCGCGAGCGGAGACCTCGCGTCGGTCGCCGCGAAGGCCGAAGCGGAGGTGGGCGCCGCGTGCGAGCGCATGGGGCACGACCTCGGAGTTCCACCGGAGCAGATGGCGCCGCGCGCCAATCAGAACCGCGTCGCGGCCGCCTGCAACGCGGTCTCGATCCGGATCGACGGAATCCTCCGCGCCGGCGTCTCTGCCTCGATCAAGGCGCAGGCGACGCCGCCGGAGTGTCACGTGACCGCAGACGCAGAGGCGTCGTGCAACGGCCAGTGCGCCGTCAACGTCGACCCGGGCTATGTGAAGGCCCACTGCGAGCCCGGCCACCTCTACGGACGGTGCGAGGGCTCGTGCTCGGGTCAATGCAACGGCACGTGCAACGGCGAGTGCCAGGGCGAATGCCAAGGAGCGGCGGGGGCGAAGGCCTCAGGCGCCGGCGCAAACGGCCAGGCGGCGGGCC
>JANXVA010000067.1 GCA_025351875.1 Myxococcales bacterium
TGCCCGCCGCCAGCTGACCTCTGCGGCCCTCCCTCGTTCCCTTGTCGGTTCCGGCCGTCGGCCTAAATTCTCGTCGCCGGCGAGCGCCGCCGCGCGGGAGTCCCATGCACCGAGCGAGACATCAGCGGGCGCTGCTGCGCGCTCTCATCGCCGCGTCCGTCGTGTTCGCCGCGCCGGTGAGCGCGCAGAAGCGGAACCCCGAGCGCGATGCGTTCTTCGGCGAGACCCATATCCACACCAGCCGGTGGTGCCGGCCCACGTGCCCGCCTTCGAGGACATCTTTGCGTTCCGTGGGGTTGGTGTCGCCGATCACCGGTTAGCGCGGTGGGATGACGAGCCGGCGCGATCACGTGGAAGCGCGTCGCCCGCTGACGCGTCGGGCTGACGCGGTCGGTATTGGACGGCGATCCTGCGCCACACCGCGGAGCCCCCCCGCCGCGTGAAGCGATCGTCGGGAGGCGCGCGGCGAAGGTCAGCGCGGGGGTCGTTGCTTACGTGCCTTTCTGGCGGAAGTGCGCACCTTCTGCCGTTCCTCGGCTTCGCGTAGTCGGTAGCTATCGCCGTCGATGGCGACGATGTCCGCGCGGTTGATCAGCCGGTCCACGAGCGCGACGACGCAGGACGCGTTCGGAAACGTGGTGTGCCATTCGGCGAAGGCCTTGTTCGTGGTGAGCACGATCGCGCGCTTCTTCTCGTGCCGCCGCGCGACCACCTCGAAGAGCAGGTCCGCGTGGCGCACGTCGTAGGACAGATACCCAACTTCGTCGATGCACAGTAGGTGAGGCCGGACGTACGCCTCGAGACGTCGTGCGCGCGCCATGGACGACTCCTGTTTCGCGAGGTCGGCGAGGAGATCGCTCGCGGTACGGACGACCACGGCGCGGCCATCATGCAATGCGCGCTGGGCGAGGTTGCGCAGGATCATCGTCTTACCGACGCCGTTTGGCCCCACCAAGATGACGTTCTCGCCATCGTTGATGAAACGCAGCGAGAAGAGGTCTTCGATCTGCGCACGATCGATGCCTTTCGGCCATGCCCAATCAAAGTCGCAAAGGGGTTTGAAGACTCCAACCCCGGCGAGATGCGTGCGGTGGACGAGGCTTCGGCGGGTTCGCTCTTCGCGTTCGATCGTCATCACGCGTTCGAGCCACGGCTCGCCGCGGATCTCCTCGACGCGGGCGAGCAATCCAAAGAGACGAAGTTTCGTCAGCGCTTCGATCAGGGGATCAGAAGACGGAGTCATCGTCGTCTCCTTTCGGGTTCTGCAGGCGGTCGTAGGTCGACAACGCGTGCGTGCGGACGTGCGCGAGGGCGCGGGGGTCCGACGTCACAGGTACCGACATCGGCGGGGGCAGCCCGGCCTCGTAACGCAGCCGGTCGACCTCGTGGTGCACGTCGCGCAGATTCAGCCGGTCACGCGCAACGACCTCGGCAACTGCGCGGTCGAGGAGCTCGGCGCCCACGCGGTCGAGCAGCTGGAGTAGCCCCGACGTAGCGGCGCCCATGTTTTCGCCGCGCTCGGCGAGCCTATCCATCATGACGCGCGCGGCCGGTACGACAGAGAAGAGACGGTCGAAGCCGCGGCTCTGGTGCACCCGGCGCTTCTCCTCCACGAGCGCACGCAGGTGGCCGTCGTGCTCGACGCGCTGATCACGGTCGAAGGTGCGTGGATGATCGGCGAGCACCGCGTCCGGCAACTCCGGGTCGACGATTCGTACGCGCTCGTCGCTGGCGATGACGGCGAGATTCCGCTGCACGTGGGTGTGAGGCACGCTGTAGTCGTTCTTGTCGAAGCGGAGATACGGCGTCTTTCCGACCCGCACCTCGATGCATTCTTCGACAGGAAACTCGTCCTCCGCGAGCGGGATCATCACCGCCTTGTCCTCGACGAAGGCCTCCTCCACGGTCTTGTGCTTCTGATCGGGGACCTTTCGCTCGAGGGCGATTTCCCGACACCATGCGACGGCCTGGAGGTTGAGGTCGGCGACGGACGCGAAGTCGCGCGCGGCGAAGAAGTTGTCGCGGACATCTTGAATCGCGCGCTCGACGCGGCCTTTCTCGTTCGGGCGATAGGGCGCACACGCACGAGGCTCGAAGCGGTAATGCCCCGAGAGTGCCAAAAGCGTCGGATGGAAACGCACCGCGTCGCCTTCACGCTCGAGGACTGCGCTCTTGAGATTGTCGTAAAGAATGATGCGCGGCACCGCGCCGAAGAATCGAAACGATTCGACGTGGCCGCGGAGGAAGCTTGGCATCGCGGCGCGCAGCGAGAAGCGCAGAAAGCGCACCCGGCTATACGAGAGCACCATGACGAAGGCCCACAAGTCCCGCTGCGCGCGGCCGACGGTGAGCTTGCCGAAATGCGCCCAATCCACCTGGCCCTCCTGCCCCGCGAGCACGGACCGCCGGACAAAGGCCTCCGCATGGCGGCGAGGGCGGAGACGGCTGACGACCGCGCGGAATCCGCTCTTCGAGCCCGCATATCCGAGCTGCCTCACCATCACCCAGAGCCGGCTCGCGCGTAGCCGCGGGTGCTTCGCGAGCGTCGCCTGAATGAATGGCAAATACGCGTCGACAAGCCGCGGCCGCGGCGCCTGCTTGGTGACCGGCAAGCCACTGTGCGCGAGCACGCGCTCGACCGTGTCGTGGTGTCGCCCAAGCTCGGTCGCGATCGTCCCCACCGGCCA
>JANXVA010000112.1 GCA_025351875.1 Myxococcales bacterium
CGACCGAGAGTCCCGCCTCCGGTCTCGACCTCGTGGTTCGAGCCATCCTCCTCGCGCCGAGCACGCTCTACCGGACGGAGATTGGCGTGTCGGAACGGCATGCCGCGGAGGCGACGCTCACGGACTTCGAGATCGCATCGCAGCTCTCGTTCTTGCTGAGCGGCAGCCGGCCGGACGAGAGCCTCCGCGCGGCCGCGGCCAACGGCGAGCTGCGTGACCCGAAGAACGTCGTCGAGCACGCGAAGCGCCTCCTCTCGATGCCGCGCGCGCGCGCGCAGGTCGAGCGCCTCGTCGAGGGCTGGCTCGAGCTCGGCAAGCTCGACAGGACACGCCGGAGCAAGGCGTTCTCCGAGCTCACGCCCGAGGTGCTCGTGGCCATGGCGGACGAGCTCCGCGCGTTCGTCGATCACGTCGTCTTCGAGGGCACCGGGACGCTCGACGAGCTCCTCCGTTCGAGCACCTCGTATCCGGGTCCGTTGCTCGCGCCGATCTACGGCGCGGATCTGCTCGCGTCGCCGCACGCAGGGGCAGCCGTCGCGCTCGACCCGACGCACCGCAAAGGCGTGCTCTCGCTGCCTGCGTTCCTGACGGGCCACGCGACCTACGACGCCACGAATCCAGTCGATCGCGGGCTGTTCGTCCGCAACCGGCTCTTCTGTCAGGAGATCGGCGCGCCGCCCCTCGCGGCCCTGGCGATGCCCGTCGTCGCTGGCGCCGACGAAGGGACGACCACGCGCCAGAAATTCGAGAGCCACACGACCGACCCGCAGTGTCAGGGTTGCCACTCGCGGATGGATCCGATCGGTTTCGGCCTCGAGGCCTTCGATGCGATCGGACGCTTCCGCACGCGCGAGCACGGGCTGCCCGTCGACGACTCGGGCTACGTCACCGACGCGGACGTGACCGGAGCGTTCCACGGGCCGGCGGAGCTCGCGGACATCGTCGCGCGCAGCAACGACGCTCGTCTCTGCTTCGTCGCGCAGGCTGTTCGCTTCGCCGAGGGGAGCAGCCCGCGAGCGCTGTGCGAGGTCCGCCCGCTCGAGGACGCGTTCGTCGCGAGCGGCGGACGGATCGTCGATCTGCTCCTCGCCTACGTCGCGAGGCGCGAATTCTACGTGAGGACGGTCCTGCCATGAGTCATCTCGTCTCTCGTCGTCAATGGCTGTCGCTCGCGGGCGCCGCGATGCTCCTTGCCCGGGACGCACGCAACGCCGGCGAGGCACGCGCGGACGATGCTCGGCCGATGCGCCTCGTGCTCCTCATGCAGGCGAACGGCGTGAGCCAGCAGCGCTTCTGGCCGGATGCGTCTGGCTCGTCGCCGATCCTCGATCCGATCCTGTCGGACCCGCGACTGAAGGCGCGGACGACCGTGGTGAAGGGCCTCTTCAACCACTCCGGAGGGGCGGGAAATCAGCACGATCAGGGGTTCGCCGGGCTCTGGACGGGGCGCCCGAGCACCGGGACGTTCTTCGACTCATGGGGCGCGGGCCCTTCGATCGACCAGCAGATCGCGCGGAGCACGATGCTCGACGTTCCCTTCCCGACGCTGAACTGCGGCGTCACAGCGTCGAGCACGCCGCTCTTCAAGGAGCATCGGACGTCGTTCGCCTATCTCGCCGAGCGCCAGCCGATCCCGACCGAGACCGATCCCGTGCGGCTCTTCGGACGCATCTTTGCTCCAGGAGAGACACCCGCCCTCGCGCAGCGGCGCATCAACGAGGCGCGTTCGGTCCTCGACTTCGCGTCGAAGGATCTCGCGCGCATGCGGGCGAACCTCGGGAAGGACGAGCGCGACAAGCTCGACGTCCATGCGACGGCCATCCGGGACTACGAGCGTCGCGTCGCGCTCCTCGCCGCTCGACCGCGCGCGGGCGTCTGCGTCGCTCCCGCGCGCCCGCTGGCTGGCATCGATCTCCACGCCGAGAAGAGCGTGCCCGTGCTGATGGACACGATGCTGGACCTCGTGGCGCTGGCGATCTCGTGCGACCTCGTTCGCATCGTGACCTTCCCGATCGGCGGCGCCGGGCTCACGTGGCGCTTCGACTGGCTCGGCATCGGCGAGAACTCGCACGACAACCTCGCGCACAAAGACGACGGTTCGAATGCGCACGTCACCGACCAGCTCACGAAGATCGGACGCTGGCACGCCGAGCACGTCGCGCGCCTCGCGCTCGCGCTCGATGCGCTGCCCGCGGGGCAGGGGCGTACCGTTCTCGACGACACGCTCATCGTCTGGGCGAACGAGCTCGCGACCGGTCCGCACGGCCTCGACGACATCCCGGTCGTGCTCCTCGGAGGTGCCGCGGGTCGGTTGCGCCCGGGCGGCCTGGTCGACGTGGGGCCGCAGACGCATCATCGCCTCGGGTGCACCGTCCTCCAGCTGATGGGAGCACCGAGCGCCGGCTTCGGCGAGGCGGCCACGTGCGGGCCGCTGCGCGGTCTCACCCTCGCGTGAGTGATCAGGATGGCGGGAGGGAGGTCCGCGTGGCCGTGGCGACGAGCGTCGCCAGGCGCTCCATGACGATGGCGACGATGGCCAGCATTCCCATGGCACGCAAGGGCGCCAGCAGCGCATGCACCTGCGCGGGCGACGCTGCGCGCGCGACGAGCGCGAACGCGAGCTCGAGGACGACGGCCGCGGCGAGCAGCGGACCGCCGATCGCGATCGCGAGCCCGACGCCCGCGACGATGTCCGTCGCGGCGAGCAGCAGGGGATGGCCTGGCACCTGGTAGTGCGCGAGCGCTCCTGCGGCGCGTGCCGCTCCGCCGGTGGAGAGGAAGATGACGCTCGCGAGCAGCGAGAGGAGCACACCGAAGCTCGACGGTTTTCCCTCGACCGTCGCGAGCCCCGGGCCGTCGGGCGAGCCGCGCAGGACGTCGACGAGCCCGCCGGCCATCGTGGCCGCCCACAGCGGGATGGCGGCGGCGAGCGCCACCGGCAAGCCGAGAACGATCTGCTCGAGCGCCAGCACGAACCACGGCGTCGCGCGCTCGGCGACGACCACCGGCACCAGCGCGGGATAGATCGCCGCGGCCAGGGCGAGCCCGAGCACGCCGCGCGCGGGGGCGGGCAGCGCCTTCAGCCCGAACGCCGGCACGATGGTCACGACGGGCATGACACGCGCCCATGCCAGACCGATGGCTGCGAGGTCGTCGAGAGGAGCGAGCAAGGCCGCTCCATCTTCCTCCGCTTCCGCCTCGTGGCCAAGGGGCGACTCGACTGTTGACGGAGGCCCGTCGTCCGTCGCATACCGCGCCCATGCCCCTGGACCTCTCGCTCGTCGGCAAGGAAAGCGCCCCTTCCACGTTCACGTATGGCTGGAAGGACACGGTGCTCTACGCGCTCGGCATCGGCGCGAAGAAGGAGGAGCTCGACTTTCTCTACGAGGGCCGCGGTCCCAAGGTCATCCCGAGCTTCGCGGTCGTGCCGATGTTCGCGTCGATGTTCGAGCTCGTCGGGCAGACGGGCGGCGACCTCGCGATGGTTGTGCACGGCGCGCAGCGCGTGCGGCTCCAGGCAGCGCTTCCTCCGTCGGGCACCCTCGTCACGACCGCGAAGGTGCGCGGGATGTACGATCTACGACGGCTCGCCGTCGTGCTCGTCGACACCGAGACGAAGGACGACAAGGGGAACAAGCTCTTCGACGCCACGTCGCAGATCATCTTTCGCGGCGAGGGCGGCTTCGGGGGAACGACACCTCCGCGCGAGGAGAAGGTCGCCGAGATCCCGAAGGACAAACCCGCCGACTTCCGCGTCGAAGAGGCGACGACTCCCGAGCAGGCTCTCCTCTATCGCCTCTCCGGAGATCTCAACCCGCTCCACGCCGACCCCGACTTCGCGGCCAAGGTCGGCTTTGCGCAGGGACCGCTCCTTCACGGCCTCTGCACGTACGGGCACATGGTCCGTCACGTCGCCAAGGGCGCGTGCGGTGGCGATGCAACGAAGGTGACGGGCTTCGAGGCGAAGTTCGTGAAGCCCGTGTGGCCCGGCGACACGCTGGTCACCGAGGGATGGCGCGTCGCGCCCGGCATCCTCGCGCTCCAGGTCAGCGTGAAGGAGCGGTCGGAGGTCGTGATCGGTGGCGCGTGGGCGACCGTGCGGGACTGAGGCTCAGTTGTTCGTGATCGCGTTCACGCACGCGCCGATGAGCGAGAGGCTGATGAAGATCGCGGCGATGGCGAGGCGCACCCAGAAGAACGTGCTCCAGCCGCTGCCGAAGCCCCACGAGCGATTGACCTGGGGCCCGTAGCCGGGCGGGTACCCTTGCATGGGGTACTGCCCGGGCGCAGGACCGCCGTACGGGTTCTGCTGTCCGTAGGGATTGGGCCCCGGAGCTCCATACGGATTCGGCGCGCCGTACCCTGGCGGCGCGCCGTAGGGCTGCGGAGCGCCGTAGCCCTGTTGTTGCGGAGGCGGGTAGCCCTGCGGAGGAGGGGCATGGCCGTGCGGGCCTCGCGGAGATTGTCCGTACGCGGCTTGTCCGAGCGGCGTCCCGCAGAACCTGCATTGCGCGTCGCTCGGGTTGATCGACAGGCCACCGCATTTCGGGCACGTCGGAGCGCCGGTGTTCATCGCTTCGAAGGCTAGAGCACAGCCGTCGCTCTCGCCAGGCCTGGCGCCCCGGCGCCATCGGCACTAGGTTTCCCGGCTCAAAGCCCCGAGTTTCCAGGAGAGAACGTCATGGCCAAGCTTGCGAAGTCGATCGTCATCGTGGGAGCGAAGCGCACTGCATTCGGAGCGATGCAGGGGAGCCTGAAGGGCGTGAGCGCCACCGATCTCGCGGTTCATGCCGCCAAGGCCGCGCTCGCGCAGTCGAACATCGCGCTCGACGCGATCGGCCACGTCATCATCGGCAACGTCATGCAGACGAGCCCGGACGCGATCTACTGCGCCCGCCACGTCGGCCTCAAGGCTGGCCTGCCGATCACGACCCCCGCGGTCACCGTCAACCGCCTCTGCGGCTCCGGCTTCGAGGCGATCATCCAGGGCGCGCACCAGCTACTCCTCGGCGAGCACGACGCGGTGCTCGTCGGCGGCACCGAGAACATGACGCAGGCTCCGCACATCCTCCGCGGCAGCCGCGAGGGCTGGGCCTTCGGCAAGGCGCCCGCCGTCGAGGACTCGCTCTGGAGCGCCCTCACCGACAGCTACACCGGCACGCCGATGGCCGTGACCGCCGAGAACCTCGCCACGAAGTACGGCCTGACGCGCGCCGAGTGCGACGCGTACGCGCTCCTGAGCCAGCAGCGCTGGGCCGCGGCCAACGAGAAGGGCGTCTTCAAGGACGAGATCGCGCCGCTCGAGATCGTCAGCAAGAAGGCGACGATCCAGTTTGCCGTCGACGAGCATCCCCGCCCGCAGACCACGCTCGAGACGCTCGCCAAGCTGCCGCCTGTCTTCAAGAAAGACGGCGTGGTCACCGCCGGTAACGCGTCGGGCATCTGCGACGGCGCCGCATGCCTCGTCGTGACCACGGAGGAGTACGCGAAGGCCAAGGGCTTGAAGCCGCTCGCGCGCCTCGTGAACTGGGGCGTCGCGGGCGTCGACCCGGCGATCATGGGCATCGGCCCGGCGCCGGCGATCCAGAACGCGCTCGCGCGCGCCGAGCTGAAGCAGTCCGACATCGACCTCTTCGAGGTGAACGAGGCGTTCGCGCCTCAATACCTTGCCGTCGAGAAGGAGCTCGGCCTCCCGCGCGACAAGACGAACGTGAACGGCGGCGCGATCGCCCTCGGTCACCCCCTCGGCGCGAGCGGTGCGCGCATCACGGCGCACCTCGTCTACGAGCTCGCGCGTCGCAGCGGTCGCTACGCGGTCGGCAGCGCGTGCATCGGCGGCGGTCAGGGGCTTGCCGTGGTGCTCGAGCGGATCTAGTCGCCTGGCTCCGTGAAGAACGACGACGAGAACGACAAGCCCAAGCCGCTCGCGCACCCGCCGAAGCTTCCCGATCGGGGGATCTACGACGGCCCTGCGCGAGCGGCACCCTATGGGCTCAGCCGCCTTGCGCCGTCGTTCTCGCTGGTCGACGTTGCCGGGGAAATCGAGAAGGCCGATTCGATGCTCGCGACGACGACGGGCGGAAAACTCGGCTTGATTGCGAACCAGATTCGCCACTTGCAGGCCCAGGCGAGAGGGCTGCTCGAGCGCGCGCAGCGCGACGCAGAGCTCCATCGCGCGCGGTGCGCCTTCGAGAAGAAGCCCGGCGGCGTCTACCACCTCTATCGAACCGACGCCGACGCGCAGCGCTGGTTCTCGCTCCTCGCGCCCGAGGAGTGGCTCCGCCCGCAGCCGCAGACCTTCGAGGGCACGTACCGCCTCGAGGGCGACATGGGTTTCACACGCCTCGACGTGGTCGAGGACGAACCTCGCCCGGATCTCGAGCTGGTGAGGGCGCTCCTTGGTTCCGGGAAGCGTTAGCGGCGAGGTCGAAATCGACCCTGCGGGGAATCCAACCCTCGGCGTCGCGAGAAAAAGCCGAGTCTTTTCAGGAACCGGCCCGAGGTGGCACCCCGGAAACGCGCGAATCAGGCATTCTGTTCGATGAGGACGGCGCCGCTCTCGCGGGCGGCATCGATGCTCGGCCACTCGTGGCCGGCGACGATGCACCACTCGATCGCGTTTCGCATCGTCTTCACCGCATCGAGGGCGGTGCGCAAGCTCGGAAATGCCCACGAAAGAGGGCCTGGCTCGACATTTTCCCAGCCGTAGACGAAGAGCGTGACGGCGCTGGCCTCGAGCTGCGCTGCGGCGGCGGCGGCCTCGACTGCAAACTCCGGCGAGCTCCGACGGCAAACGAAGACGTCGGAATCTCCGTCCTCGACGTCCGCGGTGCCGGTCCGAGACTCGACGACGTCGGGCGTGACGACGGCGGGATACGTGCCAATCTCACGCACGATCGGCATCTCGTCAGTGCGCGCGAGATCGACGAGATCGACCTGCAGGGGGGGGAGGACCTGCGGGACCTGCGGGACCTGCGCGACCGGCTCCGTCACCTGCTCCACCTCCGCCGCGAGCGCAGCGCTGCTGCGGCGCGATGCCGACGGTTTGGAGATTTTCGAGCGACCGAAAATGCGCATTACAGCCTCTCGCTTTTGAACCTTCTTCGGGTGAACGACAAGGGCAGAACTTCGAAATCGTACGGCGCGGCGCGTCGTAAGTTGCTCGCCCACATATACTGATCGATCTCGGGCCGCGTGACTCACGCGGCACGAGATCACGAAGGTCGCTCAGCGCATGACTTCTCCAGCCGGCTCTGGCGGCGCGGGTGCTACCGCATCGGATGCGCGAACAGCGCAAAGCGATGTGATGGCATCGATCGTTCCGCGACCGTCGGCCTCACCTTCGCCGCGGCCGTTCGCGGGCCTCGCGGGCAGAGGCTGGCCGTTCGTCCCGCTCGCCCCGCTGGTCGTCGTGTTCGTCGGTCTCGCCGTCGCGCTGGGCATCGGGCTCGTCGGTCTGGATCACCTCGCGCGCGCGGGCGACGAACACGCCAGCGCGCGCGCAGAGCTCGTCGCGGCCACGGTCGCTGCTCGGCTGTCGCAGCTGCCCGTTGAGCGCCGTCTGGACGCGACCCAGCTCGCCGCACGCCGGACCGCCGCGGGGATCCTCGTCGTCACTCCCGACGCCCGCGTCGTCCACGACGTGACCCTCGGCGCGCCGGACCGCGCCGCGCTCGAGAAGATGCTCGCGGAGGGTAAAGGCGTCGCGCAGCTGCGCCTCGGCCGCGCCCGGTTCGCCGTTCGGCCGATCGGCGCGGCAGGAGATGCGCCACGTCTCGTCGTGCTCGTCGCCGAGCCGCCGACCTCGCAGGGCGCACCCGGACTCGTGACGGCGCTGCTCGCGCTCGCCGTGCTGCTCCTCGGCGTCGCCGCCGCGGTCGCTTACGCGGTGTCGCGCGACGTGACGCGCGACGTCGACTTCGTCACGCGTCGCATCGATGGCATGGCGCAGGTGCGCACCGAGCCCACCGGTGAGCTCATTCCCGCCCGCACGATGGACGAGGTCGGCCTCCTCACGACCGCGTTCAACAAGCTCGTCGGGCGATTCGGAAAAGCGGAGAAGGCCTATCGCCAGGATCTCACGCGCGCGAGCGCCGCCGACCGCGAGCGCGCGGCCTTCCTCGCGGCCGTCAGTCACGAGCTGCGCAGCCCGCTCAACGCCATCCTCGGCTTCGCCGACATCCTGATGGAGGAGGTCGACGGGCCGCTTTCGGCGTCTGCCCGCGAGGAGGTCGAGCAGATCCGCGGCTCGGGCGCCCACCTCCTCACGCTCATCAACGACATCCTCGAGTTCTCGGCCCTCGAGAGCGGTCAGCTGAAGCTCACGCGCGGTCGCGTCGACCTCACGGGCCTCGCGAACGAGGTCGTGCGCGAGGCGCGAGGCCTGGTCGGCGAGAAGCAGCTCACGGTGCGCGTCGAAGGCGAGCCGTCACTCGTCGCCCGCGTCGACGGCCGCCGCGTTCGCCAGATCCTCGGCAACCTCGTCAACAACGCGATCAAGTTCACGCAGCGCGGAGAGGTCATCGTGCGCGTCGCGCGCGAGGGCCCGCTCGCTTCGTTCAGCGTCACCGACACGGGCCCCGGGATCTCGCCCCAGGAGCGCGCCGTCATCTTCGACGAGTACAAGCAGGCCCGGAGCGAGCGCATGAAACGCCGCGGCACGGGCCTCGGCCTGGCGATCGCCCGCCGGCTCGTCACGCTCCACCACGGAAAGATCCAGGTCGAGAGCGAGCTGGGACGCGGCTCGACCTTCAAGGTCCTCCTACCGGTCGGCAACATCGACGCGGCGCCGTCGATCAAGGCACCTCCGCGCAACGTCGAGGTGCCACGATGAACCCCCGCGCCGCACGCCTCGTCGCGCGCCTCGTCGCGCTTCAGCTCGCCGTGCACACCGTGACCTTCCTGCTCACGGCTGCCTTCGCGCCACGCGTGCTCCTGCTCGAGCCCGCGGCCTCGTCGGCATCGCTGCTCGTGGTGCTCGTGATCGGCCTCCTCTGCGCGGCGTTCTCGACCGCTGCGACCTTCGTGGTCACGCGTCGCCTCCGTCCCGCGCTCCAGTCGCTCGCGGTCGGGGCTTCGTCCGTCGACAGTGCCGACGTCCTCGCGCTCTACGGGGTGCCCGCGCGTCTCGCGATCACCAGCGCGGCGTTCGCGCTCGTGCTCTCGCTCGCGACGGTCGTCCCGCAGCTCAGGCCGCAGGCTCTCGACACGTACACCGATCTCACGCTGGTACTGCTGATGCTCACGATGGTGAGCACGGCGGCGCTGCCGGCGTACGTCACCATGCGTGCTTCGATGGCTCGAGTCCTCGAGCTCGCGCCGCCGCACATCGCGCACGAGGCGCTGCGCAGCCTCGGTCGCGGCGCGCTCGGTCGCGTGCGCAAGCGGTTCGTCGCCGCCGTAGCGGCGCCGGTCGCGTTCGTCGCGCTCGGCGCGTCGCTCCTGGTCGACGCGCATTCGCGCACGTACGACCGCGATGCGCGCGTCGCCGACGCCACGGACGTCGCCCGTGCCGCCTTCGAGCCGATCGAGGGCGACGTGCGCGGACGCGCCGAGGCCATCGAGGCCGCCGCTGCCCTCGGGTTTCGCGTGCACATCGATCCGGCGTACGACGGTGAGCGCGTCGTTCGCCACGGCGACGAAGGAGAGACCCAGGTGACGGTGCCGACCTACCCGGGAGCGGCGCTCGTTCGCTTCGGGACGTCGCGGCTCTCTCCGGTGACCGGTATCTACGTGCTGCTCGCCCTCGTCGCCGTCGCGCTCGCGGGGCTTCTCGGCACGCGCATCGGCGTGGCCTTCGAGGCTGACATCGCGCTCGCCACACGCGAGATGAGACGTGCTGGCGTCGCGGAGGTCATGCGCGGCACGATCATCCAGCACGAGGCACGATTCGCGAACATCAGCGCGCTGCTGGAGGCCGTCGATTCGCTCGGCGGCGTCTTCCGCGAGTTCGCGGGCGCGCAGCAAAAATCGATCTCGGCTCGCGAGGCGACCGAGCGCATGCGCGGCCTCCTTCTCGCCTCGATGAGCCACGATCTGAAGGCGCCGCTGAACGCCGTGCTCGGTTTCGCCGAGCTCGTCAGTCGCAATCCGCTGAGCGAGCCGCAGAAGGAGAGCCTCGCGATCATCGAGCAGCGCGGACGCGAGCTCCTCATGCTGATCGACACGATCCTCGACAGCGCGCGCGTCGAGGCCGGGGAGCTCGAGGTGTCCCCGGAGCCGACGCATGTGGGCGACGTCGTCATGTCGTCCGTGCTCGAGGCGCGCGATCTCGCGGTCGGCACGGACGTCAAGATCCAGGGCGAGGTCCAGCCTGGAATGCCGACGCTGCTCGTGGACGGCACGCGCATCGTGCAGGCCCTCACCGCCGTGGTGATGACTGCTGCGCGCTTCACCGACAAGGGAGTCGTCCCCGTGCGCGCCACGCTCCCGGACACGGGCGAGCGTCTTCGCATCGAGGTCGAGACGAGCGGCGAAGGTCTCCCCGTCGGTGAGCGCGAGAAGATCTTCGACGCGTTCAAGAGCGCGGAGAGCGCCCGTCGTCACGGCGGTCTCGGTCTCGGTCTCCAGCTTGCGCGATCGATCCTCGAGATCCACGGCGGCACGATCGAGGTCGACAACACCGACCGCGGCGGAATGGTTTTCCGCGTCTGGCTTCCGGTGCGAAACGACCGCGACTCGATCCGCGCGCGGGCGAGCAAGCCGACGCTGCCTCCTACGTGATCACGCCTTTGGCGAGCCGCAGGTTTGAGCTACTGGCGCCAACCTCACGGAGTGGGGCTCACCGAATGCCTCGCAAGAGCAAATCCAGCACGGACGAGGTCCTGACGATCCTTCGGGAAGTCGCCAACGGAGCGACAGTTCGTGCAGTGTGCAAGCGGAACGGCTTCACGGAGAAGACGTTCTACCGACGGCGAGCCGTTTCGGCCTGGCACTGACGACGCTGAGCGGCGCGCCTCGGGACCGAGACGGGCGCTGAGCTGACGCGGCGCGCGTCGCCAGCGGCGATTCGTACCGCGAGCAAGCTCTGGCGATCGCGACGGACCAATTTCTCGAACCCGCGACCCCGATCCGCGCGCTCGTGCCCTTTGCCGATGCTACAGTCTCGCGAGAGGACGAAGACGGCGAGCACGGAAGAGAGGCTTCGACCGAGGCGTCATCCAGCACGAGCCGCCAACCAGGCATGAGCCCCGAACGAGGACGCGACAAAGACAGAGGGCACCTCGCGTCGCGGGCCATGGCTGCGCTCGTCGCCTTCGTCACGCTCGTGGCGGTGCTGCGGGCGGGGTCGAGCTACGTCTATTGCCCAAGCATGCAGCGCGTCATGGACGCTCCCTGTTGCGCTGGCGATTCTCTCACCGCGGGCGACGACGACGACGGCGACACCGCGACGGAGCTGCGCTCGCGCGACTGCTGCGAGCACCACGTCCTCGGGAGCCTCCCGTCCGTCGGCTCGCTCGGCTCGCCGCCACATCGTCTCGCCTCGCCGATCCTCGCCGTGCTCCCGGCGCCGACTGTCGCTCTTCATCGAAGCGCGCCGTTCGCGGCTCTTCGTCTCCACCACCAGGGTCGGGCCGGCCCGATGGTGTCCGCGCGCCATCGCGCCGAGCTGATGGTCTCTCTGAGCTGAGGTGACCCGGAGCGCGCTTGCTGCGCTCCGTGAAGGGCGGACCGGCGCACGTGCGCGTCGGGTCCTGGTCATCCCTCCTTTTCATCGAAAGAGAAATCATGTCGACGTTCACTCCCTTCCGGGGCGTGGCGCTCGGAGTCGTCTGGGTCGCGCTGTTCGCGTCGACCCGAGCGGCTGCCGACGAGCCTCTGCCCGGCCCGATCGATCGCGCCACGGTCGTTCGCGCAGCCGTGGCTGGCCATCCAGGCGTTCACGCCGCGCAGCAACGCGCGCATGCGACGTCACTCGCGGCCGCGTCGACCGGAGCCCTGCCTCCACCCGAGGTCATGCTCCAGATCTGGCAGGTGCCGATCGCAAAGCCCTACGCGATCGGCGAGGCGGGTATGGTGATGGTCGGGCTCGGGCAGACGTTCCCGGCGCCCGGTGCACGCGGCGCGCGCGCCCGAGCCGGCGAGCAGATGGCCGCTGCCGAGCGTGCCATGGCGACCGACCGCATGCGGCTCATCCAGCGCGAAGCCGACCACGCGTTTGCCGACTACGTCGAGGCGAGCGCTCGGCACGCGATTCACGTCGAGCATCGAGCGATCGCGGAGCGGGCTCTCGGGCTCGCGCGGGCCAGGCATGCAGGAGGCGCCTCTCTCTCCGACGTCACGCAGGCCGAGGTGGAGCTCGCGCGCGTCGACGCCGACGTCATCGGTGATCGCACGCGTGTGCTCGGCGCCCGCGCACGACTCAACGCACTGATGGCGCGCGAGCCACTGGCTCCGCTCGGCCCGCCGATCGCGGGGGAGCCGGAGATCGCCGTGTGGGATCTTCCGACGTCGATCGCGAAGGCGCAGGAGTCACGCTCCCAGCTGCGAGCCGCCGACGCCGAGCGCGATGCACGCACGGAGGAGGCGCGCGCGGCTGCCCACGAGGCGGCGCTCCCTTCGTTCAGCGTCGCGGCCCTCTACTTCGCGCCCGTCGGGCCCGTGCCCGTCCACGGCTACGGCGCGAATGCCTCGATGAGCCTCCCGTGGATCTGGGGCGAAGCGAGCGCGCGTCGCGACGCCGCCAAGGAGCAGGCCGAGGCAGCTCGCTCCGAGGCACGCGGCGCGAGCATTCCCGTGAAGGCGGAGGTCGCCATGGCAGACATGAACATGCGGGCGGCGGCGCTGCGCCTCCAGGCGCTGCGTGACCGCGCGCTCCCCGCGAGCAAGCGCTCCTTCGAGGCCGTCTGGGCTGGCTACGAATCAGGGCGAACGGACGTCCTCACGCTGCTGATGTCCCGGCGAACGGTGGTCGACGTCGAGAGCGAGATCGTCGTCGCCAGGGCGACGCTCGATCACGCGCTCGCAGAGCTCGAGGCATCGGTCGGTACGGAGGTCCCGCGCCGCCCGCTCGGCCCGCTCGACCCGTCGATTCTCGGAGAGGGAGGCACCCATGACCGCTGAAGAAAAGGTGACGCCGGACCCCGAGCACGACCCGATGCCCGAAGGCGAGGAGGCGCCCCCGCGTGGCGTGAAGATGATGGCCGGCGTGCGCTGGGTCATCGTCATCGCCGCTGCGGTGCTGGCGGCGTTCATGTGGCTCTCGTTCGCGCGAACGCAGCTCTCCACCGCCCAGTCCGGCGCGAGCGCGCACGCGCCGAAGTACCACTGCCCGATGCACCCGCAGATCGTCTCGGATGAGCCGGGCGAGTGCCCGATCTGTCACATGACGCTCGAGCCGTTCACGGCGGCGCGCGCGACGCCCGCTCCGATCGCGCCCGTGCCGGTCGCACGTCCGATCGATCCGCTCGACCTCGCCGCTGTCGATGCGGGCGCGCTCCTTCCCGGCAGCCTCCCGCCGGGGACGACGCCCGTGACGCTCGCGCTCGACCGCATCCAGTCGATCGGCGTACGCACGGCCGTCGCCGAGGACGGCGCGCTCGCGTCGAGCCTGCGCGTCACGGCTCTGGTCATGGCGCCCGAGCAGGGCGTCAGCGAAGTGCACGTCCGCGTGCCAGGCTTCGTCGAGACGATGCACGTCGACCAGACCGGCGTGGCGGTTCGCGCCGGACAACCCATGCTCGCCGTTTACAGCCCGGAGATCTTGCAGGCAGAGAACGAGCTCCTCGCGACGAGCCAGTGGGCAGGACCGGATGGCGGCGCACCTGCCGGCTCGCCCTCCTCCTCCGCCCGACGGAAGCTCGAGCTGCTCGGCATGTCGAGCGCGGAGGTGGAGCGCGTGCTCGCGAAGCGCGAGCCCATCCGCGCGATCACCGTCGCCGCGCCGCACGGCGGGTTCGTCACGAAGAAGAACGCAGTGCTCGGTTCGTACGTGACACCGGAGATGGCGCTCTTCGAGATCTCCGATTTGTCGAAGGTCTACGTCGTCGCCGACGTCTTCCTGGCGGACGTCGGAGCCGTGGGCATCGGCGCTGAGGGGCGCTTCGTCCCGTCCGGTCACCCCGAGCGCGCTTCGACCGCGAAGGTCGACCTCGTCTATCCGCTCGTCAACGCCGAGGCGCGCACGCGGCGCGTTCGCATGCAGCTCCGCAACGACGCCACGAAGGCGTACGCCCCAGGTGAATTCGGGACGGTCGAGCTCGCCGTCACCGCGCGACGAGGTGTCTCGATCCCTCGCGATGCGCTCGTCGACACCGGGACCGCGAGCTACGTCTTCGTCGTCGAGGCCGAGGGCCGCTTCACTCCCCGCGTCGTCGCGACGTCCGGCAGCGACGAGCAGCACGTCGTCGTGCGCTCGGGGCTCGTTGCCGGCGAGCGCGTCGTCTCCGGGGCGACCTTCCTGATCGACTCCGAGAGTCGCCTGCAAGCGTCCATCGCGCAGGCCGTACAGGCGCCAGCGCCGTCGGGGAAGACGCCATGATCGGCTGGATCATCGAGCTGTCGGCGCGGTACCGCTGGTTCGTCTTCCTCGTCTATGGGGCGCTCGTCGTCGGCGCCTGCGCGTCGGCGAAGCGCGTTCAGCTCGACGCCATCCCGGATCTGTCCGATCCGCAGGTCATCATCTTCACCGAGTACAAGGGGCGATCGCCCACGCTCGTCGAGGATCAGATCACGTACCCGATCGCGAGCGCGCTCCTCGCCGCGCCGCACGTGACGGCCGTGCGCGGCTACTCGATGTTCGGCATGTCGTTCGTCTACGTGCTCTTCGACGAGGGCACCGACGTCTACTGGGCGCGCTCGCGCGTGCTCGAGTACACGAGCTCGCTCCGCGCGAAGCTTCCTGCCGAGGTGTCGCCGGTGCTTGGGCCCGACGCGACGGGGATCGGCTGGATTTACGAGTACGCGCTCGTCGACCGTACGGGAAAGCACGACCTCGCCGAGCTCCGCACGCTGCAGGACTTCACGCTTCGCTACGCCCTCGAGAGCGTCCCGGGCGTCGCGCAGGTCGCGAGCGTCGGCGGCTACGAGCGTCAGTACCAGGTGACGCTCGACCCCGCGAAGCTCCGCGCGTTCGGGGTCCAGGTAGAGGAGGTCGCGAGCGCGATCCGGAGATCGAACGGAGAGGTCGGCGGCCGCGTCCTCGAGATGAGCGGTCGCGAGTATTTCGTCCGCGGCCGCGGCTACGTGGAGAACCTCGGTGATCTCTCGCGCGTCGCCATTCGCGCCGGCCCCGACGGGACCCCCGTCCGCGTCGGCGACGTGGGGACTGTGCAGTTCGGCGGAGACATACGCAGGGGGCTCGCCGAGCTGGACGGCAAGGGAGAGACCGTCGGAGCCATCGTGATGGCTCGCTACGGCGAGAACGCCCTCGACGTCATCGCGCGCGTGAAGACGCGCATCGGCGAGCTCGGCCCAGCGCTGCCCCCGGGCGTCGAGATCGTGCCGACCTACGATCGGGCGACGCTCATCGAACGCGCGATCGCCACCCTCCGGGGCTCTCTCACCGAGGAGGCGATCGTCGTCAGTCTGGTCATCATTCTGTTCCTCCTCCACTTCAGGAGCGCGCTCCTCCCGATCATCAGCCTGCCCATCTCCGTCGCCATGGCGTTCATCCCGATGTACCTGTTCGGGATCCCCGCGACGATCATGAGCCTCGGTGGGATCGCGATCGCGATTGGCGCGACCGTCGACGCCGAGATCGTGATGATCGAGGCCTGTCACAAGAAGCTCGAGCACGCTCCGCCGAACCTCGACTCGAGGTCACGCGCGAAATTGCTCCACGAGGCTGCGAAGGAGGTCACCCCGGCGATCTTCTTCTCCCTCGTCATCATCGCGCTCTCGTTCGTTCCGGTCTTCGGACTGAACGGGCAGGGCGGGCGCCTCTTCAAGCCGCTCGCCTATACGAAGACGTTCGTCATGCTGTCGGCGGCCGTCGTCAGCATCACGCTGGCTCCTGCGCTCCGCGATCTGCTCGTTCGCGGCAAGATCCGCACGGAGAAAAATCACCCTGTTTCCAGGGCGATCATGGCGGTCTACCAGCCGTTCGTCTACGTCGCGCTCCGCAACCCGAAGACGACGCTCGCCATTGGCCTCTTCGCTCTCCTGTCCGCGATCCCCGCGTACCTGAAGCTCGGCAGCGAGTTCATGCCGCCGCTCAACGAGGGCGACATCCTCTACATGCCCACGACGCTCCCGAACCTCTCGATCGAGGAGGCGAAGCGTCAGCTCGAACGGCAAGACCGGATCATCGCCGCCTTCCCCGAGGTGAAGAGCGTGTTCGGCAAGATCGGGCGCGCAGAGTCGGCGACGGATCCGGCGCCGCTCTCGATGGTCGAGACCATCATCCAGCTCCGCCCAAACCACGAGTGGCCGATGGTGCACCACGAGCGCTGGTTCAGCGGGGCTCCCGGCATCGTGAAGGCGCCGCTGCAGCTCCTGTGGCCAGAGGACGAGCACGAGAGCTGGGACGAGCTCGTCGCGAAGATGAACGCTGCCCTCCAGCTGCCCGGCTGGACGAACGCGTGGACGATGCCGATCAAGACACGCGTAGACATGCTCACCACGGGCGTACGTACGCCCGTCGGCATCAAGGTCTTCGGCTCCGATCTCCCGTCGATCGAGGCCGCCGGCACGGAGCTCGAGACGACGCTGCGCGGCGTCCCCGGGACGCGGAGCGTGCTCTACGAGCGATCCCTGGGGGGGGTCTACGTCGACGTGGTCCCGAACCGCGAGGCGCTCGCGCGTTACGGCATGCAGGTCGAGGATCTCAACGACGTCGTCTCGACGGCGATCGGTGGCGAGCCCGTCACCACCACGGTCGAGGGTCGACGGCGCTTCACCGTCAACGTTCGCTACAAGGAGGACTTTCGCGCCACCCCCGAGCGTCTTCGTGAGGTGCTCATCCCGCTGCGCGGCGGCAAGGGAACAGCGATCCCGCTCGGCGAGCTCGCCGACGTGCGCGTCGTCGAGGGTCCGCCGATGCTGCGCGACGAGGCAGGCTTGCTCGTCGGCTACGTCTACGTCGACATCGAGCCTTCACGTGACATCGGCGGCTATGTCGACGACGCCAAGGTTGCCGTCGCCGCCGCGCAGGCGCGCGGGCAGGTGCGGCTCGCGCCGGGGATGTACCTGCGATGGACCGGGCAGTACGAGCTCCTCGAGGGGATGCGCGAGCGCATGCGGATCCTCATCCCGCTCGCGCTGCTCTCCATCGCGGTGCTCCTCTACATGCAGTTCCGGCACCTCACGGAGGTGCTGATCGTCTTTCTCTCGATCCCGTTCGCTCTCGTCGGGAGCGTCTGGCTCCTCTACTTGCTCGACTATCGGATCTCGACAGCGGTCCTCGTCGGCGTCATCGCGCTCGTGGGGTTGGCGGCGCAGACGGGCGTTGTGATGATCGTCTACATCGACCATGCGTTCATCCGGCGGCTACGCGCCGGGAAGATCCGCGATCTCAACGACATCATCCACGCCCACACAGAGGGCACCGTTCAGCGCGTGCGACCGAAGGTCATGACCGTCTCGACGATGCTCTTCGGCCTGGTGCCGCTGCTCTGGGCACACGGCAGCGGAGCGGACGTGATGAAGCGGATCGCCGCGCCGATGGTCGGCGGCCTCCTCTCGAGCGCCTTTTTGACCCTCGAGCTGATCCCCGTCGTCTACACGTACTGGCGCTACGCCCAGCTCAAGCGCGCGCAGCGTACCAACACTCCGCTCGCGGAGGTGTGCGGCATCGACCTCGGCTAGGCCGCCGGTGGCTTCCGGGAGCCCGTTGGCCGGTCTCGCACCAGGAGCGGGGGTCCGTCGATCACGCGCGGCGAGCTCTCGCGGTCGTCGCGGAACGCCTCCACCCAGGCGGTCCACAGGACCACCTGACGCGCGAAGAGGAGGCGGTCGAGATCGAGCGATGCCGGCGGCTCGGAGAGCGGCTTGCCGCGCACGACCCCTCGAGTGGTACCCGTGCCGTGGAGCGCGTAGATGACCTCGCTCTCGTAGCCCTCGCCCGGCCAGACGACGAGCCCGTCTGCGGAGATGTCGTAGGCGGTCCCGGGGCCGAGCAGCGACTCGACCTGCTCGCGCACGATGTCGACGCCCGCGCGCTTGTAGAGGCCCGCGAGAGCAATCTCGAACGTCGCGTGTTGATCTGCAGGGAGCTGGTCGAGGAAGCCGGCGGTCGCGACCGACGCGACGAGCGAGCCCGACTGCTCTTCGAACTGTAGCCAGGCGATCTCGGCAGCGACGCTCGGGCATGCGATCCCGATCCGGATCCTGTTCGACCCGACCTCGATCGCGTGGACCTCGAGCTCGCCGGCGCGCCAGCGCTTCGCTTGCCGCAGCAGGCCAATGAGCTCGCGCTCGACGAACGTCTCGATGGCGTGCTCCACCTCGTGGATCTGCTGGCGATAGACGTTCACCTTCGACGTCCGCCTCTTCGCCGCGCGCCGGAGCTTGGCGTAGAGCTTCGGCACGGTCCCCTGGTGGAAGCCGAGGACGAGGAGGCCGTTCATCGTCTCGCCGTGGTGCCCGATACGCACCGGGTCGAGCGTCTTCGAGCGGTTCTGGTCGTAGAGATTCCAGTTTGCCTTCAGCTCCCATACGAGAAACCCGAACACGCCAGGCAGCAGAAATACGGTGCTCCCCGCGATCGCGTTCGACGCGACCGGCCCCAGGGCCGCGAGCGGCGGCCGGATCGCCCCGAGGATGGTCGGGCTCATCGGGAGGATGATCTTGTGCGAGACGGTGACCACCGGAAAATGCTTGATCGGGTTGACCTGCGGCTCGATGAGCAGGTTCACGTAGATGCGAAGGAGGTACGTCGCGAAGAACCATACGACCGCGAGCGCACCCTTGCTCGCGAGCGAGAAGCGCGACTGACCTTCCTTGAAGGTCAGCCATTCGTCGACCGTGTAGATGCCGCGCTCGACGCGCTCGACGAAGATGCGAAAGACGTCGACGATGAACGCGAACAGGCCGGGCAGCGCGCGGTGCGAGAGCTGGCGTATTCGTCGGAGGACGAAATCGCTGAAGAGCTCCTCCGCATGGCGACCGAGCGGCGTCGCGAGGAACGACGCCGTGACCGCAGCGATGACCGCGGTCGCGATCAGGGACGGCGTGCGGTCGAGCCCGGCACGCCGGGTCACGAGGTACACGAGGCCTGCAAGCACCAAGGGCTTCGTCACGAGCGAGACGAGCCGGCTGCGCGTGAGGGCGCGCACGGGGGGCCAGGAGAGAACCCAGGATGGAATGTCGATGAAGACGTTGCGAAGCACCTCGCCGACGCCTCGGGCCGCCGTGCGCGCCCCCTTGCGGAACGAGACGCTGTGGATCAAGCCGTAGAAGAAGAGAGCGAGCGCGATGAAAGACGGTGGACTGAGCAAGTGAACGTGCGGGTGCCCGAGCGCTCTGCCAATCGGGTGTGCGACGTGCTGGAGCCCTTCGAGCAGGACGAACGACAGAAGCACCGGCAGCGCGACGTGCAGGGTGATCACGCGTCCGAGCCACGTCCCGAAGGCGATCGAGCTCACCTTTTGCAGGAAGCGTAGATAGATCTCGCCGCGCCGGTAGACGCCGTCGAGCCGCGTCGCGAGGAGCGCATCGGCGCGGAGAATCGGGTCGCCGAAGACGAGCTCCGCGGGCGCGAGCTTCGAGAGCTTGAGGTTGCTCCGCGAGAGGGCATCGCGCAGCGGGGACAGGCCGAGTGAGCCACGCGCGATCACGACATCGAGAATCTCCTCGCAGAGCTTCTCGCGGGCGACGCGCTCGGGCACGCTCTTCGGTCCGAGGCCCACCTCGTCGAGGACCTCCTCGAGGGCCGGCTTCACCGTCGCTCGCGCGTTGTCGATGGCACGCGAGATCGCCGCGCGGAAGACCTCCTCGAGCTTGGCTCGCTCCGTCTTGGAGAGCGCAGCCCGGTGCGAGCTGTCGAACGCGTGTCGCAGGTGCCGTGCCACACGCACGACGGCAACGGTCGGCAGCGGTCGTACGATCGGCCTCTTGAACATGGAGGTCAGCCACGTCACGACGTCGACCGCGTTGCGGCGGCGCTCGGCATCGACGCAGGTCTTCTGGAGATCGTGGAGGACGCGAGCCTCGAGCGCGCGCGGGGAATCGGAGCGCGCCGCGGCCTCGGCAAGCGCCAGGATCACGTCGCGCCACGCTTCGGCCGACGGCGCCGGATGGTGTGCGCCCGGCGGTTCGGGCAGCGCGGCATGCAGGCGCGCCGCGAGCTCGTCGGCGTCGTCCGCGGCGTCCTCGCCGGCGCGCATCCGAACGAGCATCGAGCGAACGACGTTGCCCTTCCGTTTCGCATCGCTCGCGCTCGGATCGCGCTCGGTGCGCGAGGTCCGAGCCACCGGCGGCAGGCTCCGAGGTGCGAGCGACGCCAGCTTGAGCGTCGCCGCGGGCGAGAGCTCGGCGGCGCCGTCGGGCCTGCAGCCCTCGAGCAGAACGAGACCTTCCACGTCGAGCGCGAGGGTCTCCTCGATGGCCTTCGAGTCGCGGATGCTCGGGAAGAACTTCTCCACGTGGTCAGGGTCGAAGTGTGAGAGCTCGAGGTGGAAGGCCGCGAACTCGATGTACGCCTCGCGATCGTCGCCGGACGAGAAGAGGAGGTTCTCCCCGCGGAGCACGGCTCGGATCTCGTCGAACTCCATCTGGCCGATGCGGTGGATCCGCTCGCGCACCGCGGCTTCGGTGAGTGTCCCGGCGCGCACGCGGTCCTCGAGGTGGTGATGGACGTGGCCGTGGAACGCTCGCCGCCACACCGCGCGGACGTCCTCGCGCTCGGGACGCGCCACGAGGACGATCGTGGCGGGCAGATCGGCGGACTTCTTCCCGAGCTCGGACTCGCTCACGATCCGCAGGAGCGCCGCGCGTTCGATCACGCAGCAGTGACCGTGGGGGACCTGGAGACCGAACCCGGACAGACCGCGCTGCTGCTTCAGCACCCGTCGAACGAGCCGTGCGTCGGCGACGACGTGAGCGATCACGTGATCCCTTCGAGCCTCCCCATGAAGGGATGATCGCTGGGCTACGTAGCGGAAGCCAGGGGTAACTCGAGCGATCGGCCGTATGCCGCGAAGCGCGCTACTTCAGGGCGATCGTCCGGTTGAACACCAGCGACTCGCCGTCGAACGGCGTCATCTGCTGCGCCGAGAACTTGTTCTCGATGCACGTCGCCTGCGTCGGCGTTGCCTGCGCCCGCGCCGCCATGAGGCGCGCGGAGAGCTGGCCGTCCGACGAGATCGTGATCGCGACGGACGCCGTCGCGCCCTTTGCCTTTGGATCCCTGCAGGCAGCGACGCTGTTCACGGCGGCGGCGAGCGTGCGCGTGAGCGCGGCCGGGTCGGCCGGGCGCGCGGGCGCCGTCATCAGCTCGGGCTGGTACGCGGCGAGTAGCTTCTTGAGGCCTTCGGCGAACGTGTCCATCGTGCCGTCCATCGCACGGCGCAGCCAGAAGCCGATCACGGTCTTGGTGACGTTGCCCTCGACACCGGCGTCGAAGCCGTTGTCGTAATAGAAGTTCGCGGCCTTCGGCGCGTTGTCGCAGAAGTACGGGTTCATGAAGAAGAACCAGCGCTCGTAGTAGTCCTTCGGCAGCTTCTTCTTCGCGATGAGGTCGGCATAGGCCGCCTTCTCGCGCTTGAAACAGGTCTGATCGGCGTGGGCCTTCGCGTGGGTCTTCCAGAAGATCTCCGCAAGCGGCTTCATGTGTGAGTCGTAGTACGGCTGGGTTGCCTTCTGCGCTGCGCTCCCGCGCTCGGGCGGACTGGCCTTGTCGACGAGCCAGCGGACGAACGCCAGGTTGTACTGGCCGAAGTCATTGGCGGCATCGAGCTTCAGCGCGTCGGCGGTGTGCGGGCCTTTCGTGAAGATGTCGACGCCTGCGAGCTCACGGACGCTCGCGATCGTCACGCGGCCCGGCCGATGACACCAGAAGCTCTGGAGGCCACCGTTGGGGTGGTAGTCGAACTCCGAGCACTGCGTCTTACGCGTCCACTCCTTGAGGGCGGTCTCGAACGGAGAAGCCGGAGGCGGGGCCGGAGCGACGCTCGCGTCGACCCGGACGATCGGTGCCGGCTCCGGGATGGGCTCGCGCGCCATGGGCGTCTCGACCGGGGCGAGGATCGGCGAGGTGCCCGGCTGCGGCGCCGGCGAGCAGGCGGCGGAGGCGACAAACCCGAGCAGCCCGAACCCCAGATGGCGGCGTAGAATCATCGACGCCACGCTACCCCATTCCGATGACGCAGCCGAAGAACCCCCTTCACGGAGTCACGCTCGAGGCGATCGTGACCGAGCTCGTCGCGCACTACGGCTGGCCGGAGCTTGGCGAGCAGGTGAAGATTCGCTGCTTCACCCACGACCCGAGCATCACTTCGAGCCTCAAATTCCTGCGCCGCACCCCCTGGGCGCGGGAGAAGGTCGAGAGTCTCTACTTGTTCGTGCAGCGCGAGCGCGCGCGCCAGGTGCGGTGAGCGGCACGGCGCCTTATGCTCCTTGGATGGGGTTCTGGAAGGGGCTCGTCGACAAGGTCGCGCAGAAGAAGGAAGAGCTCGAGGAGGAGGCCAAGAAGCGCGCAGCGAAGAAGGCCACCGAGATGGCGCTCGACACCGGCAAGGCCGCCGCGAAGGCCGCGGTGAAGAACGCAGGCAAGACGCTCGACTACGCCGGCAAGAAGCTCGAGGAGGCCCTCTTCGGGGAGTCGAGATCGCGGGAGTCGAGATCGCGTGACGCGACCCCCGACGAAGCTGCGCCGCCCTCGTCCTCGAAGCCGATCAAGAAGGCCGACAAACCCGAGAGGGGCCCCGACCCGTTCGCGAAGCTCAAGGCCGACGAGGTCGCTCGCAAGGAACGCGACAAGGCGGACAAGACCGCCGCGAAGTCGCGCGAGGAAGCCCGCGCGAAGACCGAGCGCGAAGTCGATGACGAGCTCGCAGCGCTGAAGAAGAAGATCCGCGGCAAGTAAGCCGCCCGCCTACCGGTACGGCATGTCCTGGCGGCGCTCGCCGCGCGCCTCGAGGACCCACTCGAAGAAGGTCTCGATCGCCGAGAGGAGCGCGCGCGGGTCGGGCGTCCACTCCGGGCGGTCGAGCGTCGCGCCGTTGCCTTGCGCCATCACGTGAGCCGACGGGAAGAGCGCACGCACGGCGCGGATACGTTCGCTCGGTGTCTCGCTCTCGAGCTCTGCCCAGGCGGCCTTGGGCAACGGCGCGCTTCGCAGGTCGACGTCGATATGGGTGGTCGGACGGCCCTTGGTCCACCTCGTGCGGATCGCAGCGCCGATCATGCGCTCCTCACCGTCGAGCACGCGCGCGCGGAACGTGAGCCCGTGGAGCGAGGGCCCGAGCGGCACGAGGAACGCGCCCTGCTCGGCGGCCGTTGCGAGCCACGCGGGTCGGGATGCCGCGACCGAGTCGGGGAAGGGGAGACGGGCGACCGCGTCGGCGATTGCCGTCGCCTTTGCATGCGCCGAGCGCGCGATCCCGATCATGCGCGGCAGCTCGTCGTTGGGGATCGGCAGGTGGACGCCGAGGTGGTGGTCGGAGAGTCGCAAGGACTCGGAACGCGCGAGGTCGCCGAGCAGCACGTCGATGAACGCGGAGATGACGGTGTCCTCGACGGGAGGTCGCCCGTCGTCCTTCCCGCAGCGCAGCAGATAGCCCGTCGCGACGGCCGCGGGCAGTAGCGGTGAGCTGCGAAATCCGTCGAGCGCGCCCAACGGTCGAAACGCGATCCCGAGCTCGAGATCCGGAAACACGATGTCGACGTCGACGCCGAGCTTCGCGTCGCGCGGAGCGTCGGTGATGCGGACCGCAATCGGACCTGCCACGGCGCCCTCGACGAGCGTGGGCGGATGCCCCTCGCGGAGGCCGGTGTTCTGCGCCATCTCGCGCGCGATGCGACGCAGGCGTTCGCTACCGACGACGGTCTCGCCGGCGGTCCCCAGGAGCGTCGAGCCGGGCGGAAGCACGTCGAGCAACAGCTCGAACCGAGGGTCCGTGGCCCACGGGATGTCGACGCTCACGCCGAGGATGACGTCGTGATCGATGAAGGAGCTGCGGAACGACGGCGAGATCTGGTCCGCCGTCGGCGGCATCCGGAACGGTACGGCCGCGCCGCTGCGAAGTGCCTCGGCGGGGATGCGGAGGGTGAAGGCCGCACCGAGCCGGCTGTCGCGGCGAGCCATCGTGATCCTCGCGGAGGCGCCCAGGCGCAGCTCGACCGCGTCGAACCGTGCGGAGTGTCCGCTGCGGAGCGCGACGTGTCCGCTGAGCGGCTCGTCGTGGGCGATGACGGACGACGCGAGCGTCACCTCGAGGACGATGCTCTCGTGGAAGTGGAGCGGCGAGCGTGTGGTGAGCGGCGCGCGCGTGCCCGTGCGCGGGAGTAGCGCGACGGCCGGGTTGAGCCTACCGGTCGGGTCGATCGCCCAGTCGACGTCCACGCGCGTCTCGATCGCGTGGACGATCGAGCAGTCGTCGCCCTGGTAGGCCGGGGGCAGCCACGCGGGGAGATCGAGCGCGAACGGGAAACGAGACTCGCCCGGGCCGAGCGTACCCTCGGGCAGATCGACCCTGAAGGGCGACTTGAACATCACGCGCCGCTCGATGGTCCGGCTCTTCCCCGAGCCGTATCCGGCCTCCGCGGTGCTCGTGAACACGAGGTCGACGTGCTCGGCGCGCGGGATCGGCTCCGGCGCCGTCACGACGAGCGTCCCGTCGACCCGGGTACCCGGCATGAGGACGCCGCCGGTCACGAGCAGCTGGAACGAGGCCTTTGGGAAGAGCGCCATCCGCCGATGCTAGACCGACCGGAAGTGAGAGCGCCGCCCACCTTTCGAGAAAATCGAAAAACTGCGCGGGTTTCGGGGCCTTGCGCGGAGGCGGAAAAACTTATGCGAATCTGTCGCGTACGAAGCCTGGAATGATCATCGTTAGTCGACCGTCGAAGGAAGCGCGCCGGAGCGCCGACGTAGTAGTTTCGAGAGCGACAGCGCAGCCCAGGGAGGCCACATGACCGCGAGGCAGAAGATCGAAGGGCTCACGAACAGCTATTACGGGTACGCCGTCTTCGGCGCGGTCCTGTCGCTGTGGAACAATGGCATCGGCTTCTTCTCGCTGGTCGGGACGGCCTTCTCGTTCGTCTTCTCGATCCTCCTCACATGGTTCATCGGGCGCCGTCTGCTCGCGAAGTCGTCGCTCACGCGTGTGCTCCTCGTGATCGTAACGGCCATCGGAGGCCTCTTCGGGGCGATCGGCGCCGCGAAGATGGGCTGGACCTTCGTGCAGACGATGTCGCTCTCGGCCCTCCTCTACACGGGCCTCGTCGCCGTGGGCGCGTACATGAACATCAAGGCGTTCCGCGTCCTCACCGAGTCGTCGGTGAAGGCGTATTTCTCCTGAGCTACGGGCCTGGGCCGGGCACGTGCTGAGAAGCCGGCGTGCCCGAGGCAGCCTCGATCGCGCATAGGACGGCGCGCGCCTTCGAGCGCGTCTCGTCCGCCTCTGCCTGGGGGTCGCTCGCCTCGACGATCCCTGCGCCGGCGGTGACCTCGAAGGTGTCGCCCTTCTCGACCATCGTCCGGATGGCGATCGCGAAGTCGAGGTCGGCCGTCGTGGCGACGTAGCCGATCGCGCCGCCGTAGATCCCGCGGGGCCTCGCCTCGAGCTCGCGGATGATCTGCATCGCGCGGATCTTGGGGGCGCCCGAGAGCGTGCCCGCCGGGAACGCGGCGCGCACGACCTCGAGCGGCGGCGTCGTCTCGGCGACCTTGCCGCGCACCTCGCTGACGATGTGCATCACGTGGGAGAAGCGCTCGATCTCCATGCACTTCACGAGCTCGACGGAGCCAATCTGCGCGACCCGGCCCACGTCGTTGCGTCCGAGGTCGATGAGCATGACGTGCTCGGCTCGCTCCTTCGGATCGGCGAGGAGCTCCTCCTCCAGCGCGAGGTCCTCCTCGGGGGTCTTTCCGCGGCGCCTCGTTCCCGCGAGCGGACGCACGGTCATCGTGCCGCCCTCGAGCCGGACCATCGTCTCCGGGCTCGCCCCCGCGATGCGTGTTCGGTGTGTCTCACCGGGCGCGGGCGGCAGATCGAGGAAGTACATGTACGGCGACGGATTGAGCAGCCTCATCGCGCGGTAGACGTCGAACGCGTCGCGCCCGGCGCGCGGCACCGAGAACGTGCGCGCGAGGACGATCTGGAACGCGTCGCCAGCGGCGATGTACTCCTTCGCCTGGTGAACGCGCGTCTTGTACTGCTCGTCGCTCAGGTCGACGGTGACATCGCGCGGGATGCGCGTGCGGTCGGGGGGCGTGAGGTTCGAGAGGCGCGGCGCGCGCGAGAGATCCTGGAGCGCGCGATCGATCGCCTCCTCCGAGGAGGCTGCGATCGTCACCGTCTGCGCGAGGGCGTCGAAGACGACGATTGTCGCCCCGCCGAGGAAGCGAGCAAGCGGTAGAAAGTGGCGATCCCACGTGGCCTGATCGCCGGGCGGCACCTTCTCGATGAGGTGCACGACGTCCCAGGCGAGGTACCCCACGTGGGCGGCTGCGAAGCGCGCGGCCTGGCTCTCGAGCTGCGCGGCGTCTCGGTCACGGCCTCCGATGGAACGAAAGAGCGGCTCGATCGCGCGCAGGGCGTCCTGCGCGTCGGCGAGAGAGAGAGGCTTCGGGCTCCCGGGTTCACGCGCGGGCGTCTTCAGGTCCGGGAGGACCGAGTCCGCGAGCACGCCGGAGCCGGGACGCACCTTCCACCCGGTGCGATCGAGGATGGCCTCGTACGTGGGCCGGTAGCCGAGGATCGAGAAGCGGCCCCAGCGCTCTCCGCCGACGACGCTCTCGAGGAGGAACGAAGCGCCGTCTGCGTCGGCCGCGCGTAGCGCCGCGTAGGCGCCGACCGGCGTGAGCCCGTCGGCGACGAGCGTGCGGGTCGCGATCAAGCCGGCGCCTTGGATAGCAGCATCGTGCGTGCGCGTGCCGGGTCGACCGGCGTGCGCCCGATGCTCCGCGCGTACGCCGCGGCGCGCGCCACGAGCGGCGCGCTGCCCTCGGAGAGCACGCCCTTCGAGAGGTAGATGTTGTCCTCGAGCCCGACGCGCGCGTGCCCGCCGAGGCGCATCGCGAGCTCGGTCATCGGCTGCTGGAAGCGCCCGACGGCCGCGACGGCCCAGGAGGCGTCGCTCGGGACGAGGGACGCCATGAAGCGGACGTTGCGCTCGCTGGCGCTGATCCCGCCCGGAACGCCGAGGACGAACTGGAAGTGGAGCGGGCGCTGGATGATGCCCTTCTCCGCGAGGGCGATCGCCTCCTCGACGTGGCCGACCTCGTAGCACTCGAGCTCCGCGACGGCGCCCGATGCAACGAGGCGCACCGCGATGTCCTTGATCTGCGGGCGGGTGTTGACGAAGACGTCGTCGCCAAAGTTGAGCGAGCCACAGTTGAGGGTTGCCATCTCCGGCTTGCACGAGAGGGGGCCCACGCGCTCCTCGATCGACATGCCGACGGCGCCGCCCGTAGATACTTGTATGATGCAATCAGTCTTGGCGCGGATTCGCTCGATCGTCTCCGCGAAGCGGTCCTTCGACTGGGTCGGCGTACCGTCGTCCTCGCGCACGTGCAGGTGGATGACCGCGACCCCCGCGTCGCGGCAGCGCGCGGCCTCGTCGGCGATCTCCTGGGGCGTGATGGGCAGGTACTTCGTCTGCGCGCGGGTGATCTCGGCGCCGACGATCGCGGCGGTGAGGATGATCTCGGGCGCATGCGACTCGGTCGTCGGGAGCGTGCGCGGTCCGCCGCCCTCCGAGGGCGGGGTGACGACGGGGCCAGGCACCGCGGGGTGGGCCATGGGCAGCGCCGTCATGTAGAGGCCCTTCTCCCTGCGCTGCATCTCCTTCGGTGTGACGCACGTACCCACCGCGCGACAGACGACGACGGGATCCGGGAGCACGTCGGCGGCGCTCGGCGCCATCCCTCGCTCGCGGACGTTGGCGATCACCTTGCGCGCCTCGAAGCGGATCTGACGGCTGGTATTGCCGATCTTCACGAGCTCGCCGGTCGCCTCGATGTAGTCGCCGGTGAAGACCGGCGCGAGGAACTCGACGTTTTCGTAGGCGCGGAACAGCCCTTCGTCGCCGTCGAGGCGGATGAGGAGCTCGGTGGCGACATCGCCGAAGAGGGCGAGCATGCGTGCTCCGTCGACGAGCTCACCCGCGTAGTGCGCGTCGTGAGCTCCCATCCGGAGGCGGACCGTGACCTTCGTTCCGATCATGATCGCCTTCGTACCAGAGTGGCGCGATGGGGCGAAGGGCACGTGCGACGACTCGTGCGCTAGTGTGGGGTCGTGGGTCACGACGGGGCCAGCAGACGTGGCGTGGTTGCCTCATCTTCGGGGGGGTAGGTTACCCTTTCTCGAGGAGGGCTTCCCATGCTTGCTCTGAGGCGCACGGTGGTGTTTGGGTTCGTATTCGGTGTTGCCGTGGCTTGCGGAGGGAGCTCGGGCTCGAACGTCGGCGCGGGCGGGACCGGCGGTGCGTGCGCCGCGGACGTTGCCGCCGCTTGCGGCGCCCAGAAATGCGACGCCGCCCTGGGCTGCGTCACATGCCTCGCGGACACCGATTGCGCGGCAGGCGCGCCGTTCTGCGTTCGCGGCGATTGCGAGACGTGTCGCACGAACACCGACTGTGGAGCCGCTGCGCCGGCCTGCTGGCCTGGCGACCACAAGTGCCACGCAGCATGCTCCGCGACAGCGCCGTGTCCTACGCTGCAAGGCCAGGGTCAGAAGGCGCTGCTCTGCAACACCACCACCGGCGCGTGCGTCGGCTGCAACACCGGCGCCGACTGCGCCGCGCCGCGGCCGATCTGTGATTCGGTCACGGCGCGCTGTGTCGGCTGCGCATCGAACACGGACTGCGGAGTGGCTGCGCCTCGCTGCGATCTCACCGAGGGCCACTGCGTCGTCTGCCTGACCAACGCCGATTGCCCGGCTGCGACCCCGCGCTGCGAGCCGGACGGCAAGACGTGCCGCGCGGCGGGCTGTACGACCGACGCGCAGTGCAGCGGCGCGACGCCAAAGTGCGATCTGGCCGATGGCTCGTGTGTGCAGTGCGTCGGTAACGTCGACTGCACGGCGACCCCGGCCACGCCTGTCTGCGGTGACAACAACCACTGCGCGCAGTGCAAGGACAACCCGGACTGCGCCGCGACTCCGGCCACGCCGAAGTGCGACAACGGCACCTGCGTCGGAAAGTGACGAGACGCTGACTCTGCGGCGCGGCTCGCCCGTTCGATTCGAACGGGCGAGGCTCAGCGCGGGAGACCGCTCACGTCGCGGCCCGTGACGTCGACGAGCACGTAGCGAAAGCGCGCGCGTGCGCCGCCGACGGCCTTCGTGAACGCGCCGATCGACGACGCGGGCAGGACCTGGCAGCCGACAGCTGCGGGCGCGCCCCCTTCGCCTTGGTGGAAGAGCACGTCGGTCAGCCCGTCGGTGCGACGTTCGGACGCGGCACGCTCGTTGGCCGTGAGGACGCCGTCGTGGTCCGTGTCACGCCATCCGGGCAGCTTGCCGGCGCCCGTTGCGTGGAGCGTGACCGCGAACGAGGCCTGCCCCGCGATCGTGCGGTCGCGCCCCGCAACGTCGTAGACGCCCGGTCGGATCATGCCGACGTCCGCGATGCGATCGCCGTCGACGTCGGGAACACCAGGTACGCCGTCGAGCTCGAACGGATGCGTCGAGGCAGGGAAGCGCTCCACCGTTCCGTCTGTCCGCAGCACGACGACCGTGTCGTCGAACGCGTGAGCGTACCGGGTCTCGTGGACCTCGCCTTGGTACGACAGCCCGCGCAGGCCGAGCACGGTGACGGCGCCCGGCGCGGGCGTGGCGCCGCCTTCTCGAGCAAGCTCGCCGTAGATCCGGTAGGCCTCCGACGAGAGGGCTGCGCCGGAGCTCGTCTCGGACGAATCGCCGGAGCTCTCGTCGGACGCCGGGGTCGCGCAGCCGACCGCCACGACGACCAGCGGCAACAGGAGGAGTCGGCAGGCACGCGAGACCATCGAGCCTGCTCACGCACAGCCCGAGCCGGCGTCAGCTAGCCTTCCAAGTGCATGAAATTACACATGCCCACCCACGGACCTCAACCCCAGGAGGGTCTTGGGTGGGGAAATGTATTACCAGTGGCGTGATCCAGCCGCCTCGAGCGGTCGCGGGCCGGCGGTGACTGGTCGAATGCGCGCGGTGCGTCAGACGTCTTTGCGAGCGAATGCCCATCATGGTACCCAACGCCACCTCCGTGAACACGCTCGTCGAAGCGCGCAATCTCCCTTCCCACGTCGGCATCATCATGGACGGCAACGGGCGCTGGGCGCAGCTCCGCGGCAGTCCACGCGCCGAAGGACACCGCGAGGGCTCGCGCGCCGTCCGGCGTATCGTCCGTACTGCCCGCCGTCTCGGCCTCAAGGCGCTGACGCTCTACGCGTTCAGCGAGCAGAACTGGGAACGCCCCGACGAGGAGGTGGACACGCTCATGCTCCTCCTCCGCGATTTTCTCCTCTCGGAGCGTGATGAGCTCTTGCACAACGGCATCCGCCTCAACGCCGTCGGCAATCTCGGGCGCCTGCCGGGGATCGTGCGCGCCGTCCTCGACCCGCTGCGCAAGGAGAGCGAGACGCAAGGGCAGATGACCCTCACGCTCGCTCTCAGCTACGGCGGCCGCGAGGAGATCGCCGCGGCCGCACGCGAGCTCGCCACGGACGTCGCCAACGGCAAGCTGCGCCCCGAGGACGTGACCGCCGAGGCGCTTCACGGTCGCATGCCGAGCCTGCGCGTGGGCGATCCCGATCTCGTCATCCGGACCGGAGGCGAGCGGCGCATCTCGAACTTCCTTCTCTACGGGCTCGCGTATGCGGAGCTGCACTTCGCCGACGTTCTCTGGCCGGATTTCGCCGAGGCGGATCTCTACGAGGCGGTCGCCAGCTACCAGCGTCGTGAGCGGCGCTTCGGGCTCGTGGGCAAGCCCGCCGTCCCCGGGTCGGACGGCAAAGCGCCGCCCGCGCTTCGGCTCGTCGGCTAGGGCCAGGACGAACGGCGGCGACCGTGCTAGCTCTCCGAAGGTGACGCCGTCCGAAGCCAACGTTCCGGTCGCCGATCCTCACGCCGGCAAGGGCAAGGACGACACGAAGAAGGCGAACTCGAACCTCGCGGTGCGCATCGCCACCGCAGCGGTCGGCGCGCCGCTGATCATCTGGCTCCTCTACAAGGGCGCGCCGTGGGGCTTCTACTTGCTCGTCCTTCCCGCGACGCTCATCGGCGCGTGGGAGCTCTTCAACATGACGCATCCGGGCGACCGGAAGGCCCAGTGGATGGGCGTGGGCATGTCGGCTGTCGCGTCGCTCGCCACGTATGTCTCGGACGGTGACACGCGCGTGCTCCTGACGATGATCGTTGCCGTGCCGCTGGCGGGGCCGCTCCTCACGCTGGTGCGGCTCGGCGACATGCGGACGGCCGCGCTCCGTGCGAGCGCGATGGGCTTCGGGCCGCTCTACATAGGCATCCCGCTCACGTTGCTCGCGGTCCTGCGTCGGGACCTCGGAGCGGACGGACCGGCCTACGTCGTCCTCACGATCATGTTCGCCTGGTTCGGCGACACGGGCGGGTACTTCGCGGGGAGATTCCTCGGCCGTCACAAGCTCTACGAGGCCGTCTCGCCGAAGAAGACCATCGAAGGCGCGATCGGCGGCCTCGGTGGCAGCGTCGTCGGCGCGCTGCTCGCTCACTTCTGGTTCCTGCCGTCGCTGCCGCTGGTGCACGGCGTCCTGCTGGCGCTCGTGGCTGGGGCGCTCGGCCAGGCGGGCGATCTCGGCGAGTCCGTGCTCAAGCGGTCGACGGGCGTGAAGGACTCCGGTGCGATCGTCCCCGGCCACGGAGGGATCCTCGATCGCGTCGACGCGCTGCTCGTGACGAGCGCCGTCACGTTCCTCTATTCGATCTGGTTCTTGCCGCGCCGATGAAACACGTAACGCACGAGTGAGTGACGAACAGCTTACGTCTATAAATAGGACGTAACGACGCGCTGCGGCGAAAGGTTTTCGCGCGGTGCTCGCGTCCAAATGGGCTAAGTAAGGCGGCGATGACACCCGCCGATCCCCCGTCTGAAACGCTCCGCACGTCGTCAGCTCAGACCAGCACGATCCCGCTCGCGCCTGGTTCGTCGCGCAGCATCCTCAAGGAGTACGACTTCTTCAAGGTGGTCCAGGACTACCTCGATCGTGCTGCCAAGACGATCGACCTCCAGGAGTTCGTCCGCACGATCCTGAGCCAGCCGAAGAACGAGCTCATCATCAACTTCCCCGTGAAGATGGACAACGGTGAGGTCCGTCTCTTCAAGGGCTACCGCGTCCAGCACAACAACCTGCTCGGGCCGTTCAAGGGCGGAATGCGCTTCCACCCGTCCGTCACGCTCGACGACGTGAAGGCGCTCGCTGCGATGATGACGTGGAAGTGCGCGCTCATGCGCATCCCGTACGGCGGCGGCAAGGGCGGCATCAAGTTCGACCCGCACTCGGTCTCGAAGGGCGAGCTGCAGCGCATCACGCGTCGCTTCACGCACGCGCTCGGCGAGAACATCGGCCCCGAGTACGACATCCCCGCGCCGGACGTCGGCACGAACAGCCAGACGATGGCGTGGATGATGGACACGTATTCGAACATGGTCGGCGCTGCGAACAAGCAGACCGTCAAGGGCGTCGTCACCGGCAAGCCCGTCGCGAGCGGCGGCACGCTCGGTCGCGCAAAGGCCACCGGCCAGGGAGCCGTCTTCTGCATCGTCGAGTGGGCGAAGGAGAAGGCGTTCGACCTCGAGGGCTCGACGATGTCCGTGCAGGGCTTCGGCAACGTCGGCTCTCACCTCGCCGTCATCCTCTCGCGGCTCGGTGTATCGACGGTCGCCGTCGGCGATCACTCGGGCTACCTCTTCAACCCCGAGGGCTTCAACGCCCACAAGCTCCAGGACTGGGTCGAGGAGCACGGCTCGATCGCGGGCTACCCCGGCGGCAAGCCGATCACGCGCGAGGAGTTCTTCAAGCAGAAGGTCGACATCTTCGCGCCGTGTGCGCTCGAGAATCAGATCGGCGAGAGCGAAGCGAAGTGGATCGACTGCAAGATGGTCGTCGAGGGCGCCAACGGACCGTGCAACCCGGCGGGCGAGAAGATCGTCCTCGAGCGCGGCATCGACATCATCCCCGACGTCCTCGCCAACTCCGGCGGCGTCACCGTCAGCTACTACGAGTGGGTGCAGAACAAGCGCTCGGAGAGCTGGACGGAGGAAGAGGTCGACCACAAGCTCGAGAAGGCGATGACCCGTGCGTACCGCGAGGTCGCCGACTTCGCGCGCCAGAACAAGGTCGACCGCCGCATCGCCGCGTATGCGATCGCGCTGGCGCGGATCGAGGCGGTCTACAAGGAGCGCGAGATCTTCCCGTGACAGGGTAGAGCGGTCGCTCGTGATGAAGCCCTCGCAGCGTTCGCGCCGCGGGGGCTTCGCGCTTTCAGGGCCAGTGCGGGCGGACCGGCCGTCGCATCCAGCGGCAGCTTCGTGACGGTGATCACGACCGGTCCGACCGACGCGCTGCGCCTCTCGAGCTTCACGGGGACCGCATCGTCTTGCTCTGCATGACGAACACCGGCTTGCCCGTTTCGCCGGCCGTGAGCGTGGCAATTCTCCCCACGCGCTCGGTTGCGGCGCTGCCGTCCGACACTAGCGCAACGCGCGCGGCGCCGCAGGCGCGCGTGTAGTGGAATCCCGCAATGCCTGGCCGCGTCAGCGATCGGCGGGGAGCTCGGCGGGGTGGAGCAGGCCGCGGATGCGCCAGCCCTCGTCGAGGAGCCACGTGCGTGCCCGTCGGGGCTGCCATGGAATGCGTGTCGGCAGACTCACGACCGGGAGACGCCAGCCGTCGAAGCGAGGCGCGGACGACCGATGGTCGACGATGGGGCCGCCGTACGTGACGGCCCCGTGCTTCCTGAAGTTCTGCAGAACGTAGACGAGCGCGCTCCGCACCTCGGCGGGCGTCTTCAGATCGCGCGCGTGATAGCGACTGCCCCACACCTTGCCCGTGAGCCGCCCGAGGAGCGCGTTCAGCCGCTTGGCGAACGCGATCACGAGGCCGCTCACGCCTGACCGCATCGTGCGCTTGTCCGTCGCCTCGACGATGACGTGCAGGTGGTTCGACTGGATCGAGAAGTGGACCACCTGGAAGTCGTCGCGATAGCGGCGCACGAGTTGCCGCGCGAGCACGCCTTGCAGCATCTGCTGGATGGTCTGCTGACGAAAGGAGGGGAGGCCCTTCTTCGCGCGCAGCGTCACGTGCACGGGATGGCGCTTCTTGTGCACCGGACGCGCGACGTGCGCCACGAACGTGCGCTGTCGCTCCGACTTGCGCGGCCGGCCGGCACCGCGACGCTTGCCTCCCCAGGTGCGCGCCTCCAGCTGCTCCGGCGCCTCGAGGATCGCCTTCATCTCGACCTGGCGCGAGTGAGGACGGCGAGCCATCTTGAATTCAAGCGATAGTAACTCTTGCTGCGCCTCCCGCAAGGCCCGTGCGGCCGATTTCGAAGGCTCACGCGCTCTGGATGTTCGAGGGGTGCACGGTTACCGTGGTGACGCTGGCCCGACACTCCCACGGGAGCGTCGCGGTCTTGACGACCGTCCTCCGGGTCGAACCATCGCTCGAACCACTCCGCGAAGGCATCCTCCGCGACCGAGGGCGGGGCGCCCGCCATCCGACCTGCACGTGGTTCCACGTGAGGCCGTCGATTTCGAATCCGGGCCTCTCCTCGCCGCCCCTCCGCGCCCGTTGCACGTCAGAGCGCACATTGTCGAAGGAGGCGAACTGCAGGCCACCGAATGATGAAGCGTGGACTTGCAGACATCGCAGTCTTCCGCGCAGAGCACGAAGGCCCACAGACGCCGGAAGAACACACCTCCCGTCGCACCTTCGAACCGCGTGACCACCCGCTGCCGGTCTCGGACGGGCGATCGCACGTCACGGCCGTGTTCCCGTCGCAGTGGTCGACGAAGCCTTCTTCGCAGTGATCATCCGTGATCGTGCAGGCGACCGCGAAGTAGAGGACCACGCAGGCAACGATCGCAGTTGGATGAGCTCGCATGGCAGGAACGTGGCCCTCGGTTGTTGTGGTCGCAACCGGGCAGAAGCCCATGTCAGCGGGTGTCAGCTCGGCTCACGACCGAGCCACCGAGGTCGCTCCGGAACGAGGTCTTTGACTCTCGGCAGGAGCGAATGCCAGCGGCGTGCGTGCGCTGCCTCGACGATCGCCTCCGGGTCCGCGCTTCTCCGCGACCATAATGTGTACACTCTCCGCCTCGCCCATGCCCTACGTGCGCACGCGGCTCGGCCGCCTCTTCTACGACGAATACGGTAGGACGCAGCACGCCGGCGATCCGGCGATGGTGCTTCTCCACGGGCTGCTCTTCGACGGTGGGAGCTGGCGCGGTCAGATCGAGGCGCTCTCGGCGCTCGGCCGCGTCATCGTGATCGACGGCCCGGGCCACGGCAAGAGCGAGCCGCCGCCGAAGTTCACGCTCGAGGAGCACAGCGACGCGCTGCTCGATGCCTTCGGCGACCTCGATATTCCGCGCGCGCTCGTCATCGGGCTCTCGTGGGGCGGAATGATCGGCATGCGCCTCGCGCTCCAGCACCCCGCGAAGGTCGCAGGCCTCGCCCTCCTCGATACCAGCGCCGAGAAACAAACCATCGGCGAGCGAATCCGCTACCGCGCCTTCGTCGCCCTGCACCGCCGCGTCGGAATGCCCTACAGCCTCTATCTGAACAAGGTCGCGCCCGAGCTCTTCGGGGCGCGCACGCTCCGCGAACGGATGGATCTCGTCGACGCCGCCTACCGCCGCACGATGGGCTTCGATCGCGAGGGCGTCGCTCGGGCTTCGCTCGCCGTCGTCGTGCATCGCACCGACATTCTCACGAAGATCGAACGCATTCGCGCGCCCACGCTCGTCCTCTGCGGCCGCGAAGACCGCGCGACCACGCCCGACAAGGCCGAGAGCATCGCGCGCGCGATCCCGAGCGCCCGACTCGTCATGATCGAAGGCGCCGGTCACATGTCCGCCCTCGAGGAGCCCGCGGCCGTGAACGAGCACCTCGTCCCGTTCGCGCGCAGCGTCGTCTCTGCGTAGCGGCCACGCGGGCTGCCTTCACGCGTCGGGGAACACCTCCTCGGCCCACATCGCCATGTAGTCGGGCCGCCCCGTCACATGGTGGCCGCGGTCGCGCGTCGCCGCGACCGCGAGGCTATTCGGCACCGCGATGCAATCGCCCGCCCGCGCCCGCGCCTCCGCGGTCTCGAGAGACGTGCAAAGGAAGACCTCGCGAGAGCAGCCGTCACACCGACGCGCGTCCGGATTCGACCCGGGCGCGAGGCTCTCCCAGCTGCGCGCGCACTCGAACGCGAAGCGCACGCGCGGGGGCTCGTTCGCGGCCGCCCCGCAGTTGCGGAGGGGCGCGACCTGCGCCATCGCACGCCACCACGAGCGAGTACCTCGCCTCTCGAGCAGGACCCGCGCTCGCTCGCGGAGCGCGGCAAGCTCGACGGTCTCGCCGCCGTGCGTCGGGCGGGTCATGAGCTCCTCGAGCTCGAAGAGCTCCGCGCGCGGGTCACCTCGCTCCGTGAGCCACGCGCGATAGGCGGAGCGCGCCTCGGCACCGCGCGTGGTCCGGAGCATCTCGAAGAAGAGCGCCCGCTCGTCGCCCTGCGGAAGCGTCAGCAAGTCCTCGGACGCCATGAGCCCATGGTAGCGCGCCCAGGTTCGTGCTCACGAGAGTCTCACTAGAGCTCCTTCGCCACCTCCGCGATGAGCGCGCGCAGCCACGCGTGTGCTGCGTCCGCGTGCTGGCGCTCGTGCCACACCATCATCATGGAGAACCCCTCGAGCCCGATCGGCGGTGCGAGCTGCCGAAGTCCGAGCAAGGGGCCGAGGCTGTTCGCCACGCGCGCGGCGAGCGTGAGCACCACATCCGTCTCGCGTACGACGTGCGGCGCCACGAGGAAGTGCGGGACCTCCACGGCGACCCGTCGCTTCTTCCCGAGCGCAGCGAGCGCCGTATCGACGACGCTCCCCGACTCCCCGCGCGGCGCCACGAGCGCATGCGGCAGCGCGACGAACTCGTCGAGTGACAGCCGCTTCTTCACCGTTGGATGCCCGTCGCGAACGACGCATACGAAGCGGTCAGAGACGAGCCGCTTCGTCCGGATCCCTTGCGGCGCCTCGGGGGCGCCAAAGGAGCCGACGACGCCCATCGCGAGATCGATCCGCGCCTCCGCGAGGTCTTCGTTCGAGCGCGCCTCGAGGTTTCGCACCCGCACGTCGATTCCCGGCGCCTCGCGCCAGAGGCGTGCGAGCAGGCGAGGAAACAGCACGAGCTCCATGTAGTCGTTCGTCGCGATCCGGAACTTGCGCGTCGACCGCGCGGGGTCGAACGCATCAGGAGACGCCAGCACGCGCCCGAGGTCCTCGAGTGCGCGCTCGAGGGGAACGGTCATCGCCTCGGCACGCGCCGTCGGCTGCATTCCGCTCGAGGTCCGCACGAGTAGGGGATCGCCGAGGAGCGCACGCAGCCGCGCGAGCGCGTGGCTCATCGCCGGTTGCGAGAGCCCGACCCGCGCTGCCGCCTTCGTCACATGACGCTCCGCGAGCAGCGCGCGCAGCGCCACGAGGAGGTTCAGGTCGAGTCCTTCGAGATTCGTGGCCTGCATGGTGCGTATGTCTACCATCGATTGGGCGAATGACTCCCTCGGTCCTAGCTTGAGCGGCGTCCCAGGAGGTTTCTCATGTACGTCATCGCCGGTGTCTCTGGAAATACGGGCTCGATCGTCGCCAACGCGCTCCTCGAGCAAGGCAAGAAGGTCCGCGTCATCGTCCGCGACGCGACGAAGGGCGAGGCCTGGAAGGCGCGCGGAGCCGAGGTCGCGGTGGCGTCCGTCGAGGACGAGGACGCGCTGACGAAGGCCCTCGAAGGCGCGACGGGCGCCTACTTCCTGTCGCCGCCGGATGCCGTCTCGCAGGACTTCATCGAGGCGCGTCGCGCGACGGTCGAGACCATCGCGCGTGCCGTCGAGCGCAGCAAGCTCCCGTACGTCGTCTTCCTCTCGTCGGTCGGCGCGCAGCGCGAGACGGGCACGGGCCCGATCCTCACCGTCCACTACGCCGAGGAGCGCCTCGCGAAGACGCCCGCGAAGACCACCTTCGTCCGCGCCGCCTACTTCCTCGACAACTGGGCGAGCGTGCTCGGAGCCGCCGCGCACGGCAAGCTGCCGACGTTCCTGCCGGCGGACCTCGTCGTGCCGATGGTCTCCACGAAGGACATCGGGCTCGTCGCGGCGAAGGCGCTCCTCGCGCCGCCGAGCGGAAAGAGCGAGATCATCGAGCTCTCCGGGCCGCGCGACTACTCGTCGCGTGAGATTGCGGGCGTGCTCGGAAAGATCGTCGGCAAGACGGTCGAGGTCGAGGCCGCTCCACTCGCGGCGGTGGTCCCGGCGTTCGAGAGCTTCGGCTTCAGCGCGAACCTCGCCGGTCTCTACCACGAGATGTACGCCGGGCTCGCGGACGGTACCGTCGTGTTCGAGGGCAAGGGTGCGCGCCAAGTGCGCGGCAGCGTCGACGCCGAGTCAGCGCTCCGCGCTCTCGGGGCAGGGAAGTAGCTCGCTCAGGTCATCCGGCGGCGGCGCGACCTGACCCTCGCGAGGGCCGCTGCGAGTCTCCACAATGCTACATGTGTGCCAATGTGGAGGTTTGCAAACTAGGCGTTAACGCAACGGAAGGCCTCCGCGTGGCCGAGGACGGGTGAACCGCCGATCCGCGACGAGGGTGTCGCTCCCGTTGGCCCTCGGACTGATCCAGCCGCTGGCGCGGTTGCGCACCGGCACGCGCACACGGCGCCGTTTTTCGCTTCTCGGGTCGCGCGGCTCGTTGCCCGGATTGCGCAAGCCTCGGCGCACCTCGGTCGTCGTTGCGCAACCCGCGGTCGCCGCCTTGGCTGGCAGGGCAAGTGCACATCTCGAAGCCAGAACGGAGAGTCGACCATGACGTATGCTCTACTCGAGGCAAAGATGGCGTCCGGTGATCACGAAGGAACCGATCCGAGTGCATTGACGGACCTCACGGCCGATATCCGCTCCGATGCCGAGCGCGAGAACCAGCCGCGCATCCAGGCCTTCTGGGAGGGCGGCTCGTTGACGCGCCCGCTCCCGCCGAGCGGCACGTTGACGATCGGTCGCTCGACCTCGTGTGACATCCGGATCGACCACTCGTCGGTCTCCCGCAAGCACGCGATCCTGCATCTCGGCGCTGTCCCCAAGGTGGAGGACGCAGGCAGCCAGAACGGCACGCGAATCGCCGGTCGGATGGCGGCGTCGGGCGCGCAGGTCCCCGTCGCGCCCGGCGAGATCATCGAGATCGGGCAGGTCGTCCTGGTCATCCAGGGTGGAGATGCATCGGCCGCAGCGCGCACCTCGGGCGTTCGCGGCGCGGCCGCTCCCGCGACGCGCATGCCGCTCGTTCCGCCCTCGACGCCCACGTTCTCTCAGAAGCCCGCGTCCGCGCCCTCGCAGACGATCGCGCCGCCGGGCGCGCGTGGGAACGAGTCGCCGATGCAGCGCGTCGAGCGGCTCGTCCGGCTGGTCGCGGCCGGCAACATCCATGTCCTCGTGCTCGGCGAAACGGGCACCGGCAAGGAGGTCATCGCGGAGCGGATCCATCGCTCGTCGCGCCGTGCGGCCGGTCCGTTCGTGCGCGTCGATGGCGCTTCGCTCACCGAAGCGCTGCTCGAGCGTGAGCTCTTCGGTGAGGGCGGCGGGGGACAGGGGGGCGGCAGTCAGGTCGACCAGCCGGGGCTCTTCGAGACGGCCGATGGCGGTACGTTCTTCCTCGACGAGGTCGCGGAGCTCCCGCTCGGCATCCAGGCGAAGCTCGTTCGCGTCCTCGAGCGCCGCGAGGTGCAGCGCATCGGAACGACCCTCGCGCGCGAGGTCGACGTTCGCTTCATCGCCTCGACCAACCGCGATCTGCGCGCGCTCGTCGCCGAGGGCGTCTTCCGCGAGGACCTCTACTTCCGCCTGAACGGCATCACCATCGAGATCCCGCCGCTCCGCGAGCGTCAGTCCGAGATCGAAGGCATCGCGCGCGTCCTGCTCACGAAGGCTTGCGCCGACGCCGGCCGCCCGCTGCTCGACCTCGGCCGCGAAGCCGTCGCGCGCCTCGAGAGCTACGAGTGGCCGGGCAACGTGCGCGAGCTCAAGAACGCGATCGAGCGCGCCGTGCTCCTCTCTGCCGGCGATACGATCGACGCGAACGCGGTGCCCGCGGGCGAGCACGTCGGCGATGCTGCCGCCGGCGCGCGCCTCCGTCAGGATCTCGCGACCTTCGAACGCCAACGCATCGCGGAGGCGCTCGAGCGGTGCGCCGGCAACCAGACGAAGGCCGCCCAGCTCCTCGGCATTTCGCGCCGTACGCTCGTCTCGCGCCTCGGTGAGTACAACCTGCCGCGCCCGCGCGGCGGCGGTACCAAGTAGCGAAAATCGCGGGTTTTCGGCCTTGTCGGGCACATGTGGTACCTTTTCCAGAGGCCGCATGGGCGAGCATCAACCAGCCTCGAGGGGCCGTCTCGTCGGCCGCTACGAAGTGCACGACCGCATCGCCGCCGGAGGCATGGCCACGGTGCACGTCGGTCGACTGCTGGGCGCTGCGGGCTTCTCTCGAACCGTCGCCATCAAGCGCCTGCATGATGCCTATGCGAAGGACCCCGAGTTCGTCGCCATGCTGCTCGACGAGGCACGGCTCGCAGCGCTGATCCGGCACCCCAACGTCGTTCCGACGCTCGACGTCGTTGCCGAGGACGACGAGCTCCTCGTCGTCATGGAGTATGTCGAGGGCGACTCCGTCGCGCACCTGACCAAGGTCGCGCAGGGCGCCGGGCAGCGCGTTCCGGTCCCGTTCGCGGCCGCCATCGTCGCGCAGGCGCTCCACGGCTTGCACGCCGCACACGAGGCGCGCGACAAGAAGGGGGAGGCGCTCGGCATCGTTCATCGCGACGTGTCCCCGCAGAACATCCTCGTCGGCGTCGACGGGGTCGCGCGCGTGCTCGACTTCGGGATCGCCAAGGCGGCGTCGCGCGCGACGTCGACCGAGGACGGACAGGTCAAGGGCAAGACGGCGTACATGGCGCCCGAGCAGCTGCAGCACGGCGCCGTCGACCGGCGGACGGACGTCTTCGCCGCGGCGGTGGTGCTCTGGGAGCTCCTCTGCGGCCGGCGCCTCTTCCTCGGCGACTCCCCCGCAGAGACGATGTCGCGGGTCCTGACGCTGCCCATCGACTCTCCGCACAAGTACGCCCCCGACCTCCCGGGAGCGCTCGTGTCGATCACGCTGCGAGGTCTCGACCGAGAGGCGGCGAACCGGTTCGCTACCGCCGAGGAGATGGCGCTCGCGATCGAAGAGTCGATCCCGATGGCACGCTCGAAGGACGTCGGCGCGTGGGTCGCGGCGACTGCGAAGGTGGTCCTCGAGGGTCGCGCCCAGCTCGTGAAGGCCGTCGAGGTGGCCTCGCACAGGATGCCGAGCGCGCAGCTGTCGTCGGGACCCGGGCTCGCGCGAGCGATCGAGGAGGCGGAGCGGCGTCGTGAGAATGCGGAGCTGCCTACCGACGTCGGAGCTGTCGCGCCGCGGGCGCCGATCGTGGAGGAGGGGACCGCGCTCTCGACCGTGCAGAGCACGTCCACCGAGGTCGTGCTGCCTCCGCGACGTTCGCGCGCCGCGCTCGCGCTGGCGATCGGCGGCGGGCTGTCGCTCGCGCTCGCGCTCGGCGTCGCCGTCGCGCTCTCTCGCGGAGCGCTGTCGCCGACGCGTGGCGATGCCCCGCCCGCGGCGGTCACGCTCACCGAGCCTGCGCAGAGCGCTCTCGCGGTCACGCCGTCGACCAGCGCGACCGCGTCCGCGGCTCCCGCACCGTCGACGACGACCGCGACGAAGGTGGTCGTCAAGCCACCGGTCGTCCCGAAGCCTCCGCCGAAGAAGGCCTGCGAGATCCCCTACATCATCGATGCGAAGGGGCAGAAGCACTTCAAGCCGGAGTGCGTCGACAATTGAAGCCGGGCGTTCGCGGCATCGTCTCGCTCGGCGCGCTCCTCGCGGTCGTCCCGCTGACGGCGGCGGCCGCCCCGCCTGCGAAGCCCGGCGGCGGTGCGAAGACCGCCTGCCTCGCTTCTCACGAGGAGGCGCTCGCCCTGCGAAGCCAGAAGAAGCCGCACGCAGCACTCGAGAAGTTCGTCGCGTGCGCGCGCGTGGAGTGTCCGACGGTCGTGCGCAAGGAGTGCGGTGAGCAGGTCGCGCTCGTGGAGAAGGACGCGCCCACCGTCGTCCTCGAGGCACGCGACGAATCCGGTGCCGATACGACGGCCGTGAAGGTCTCGATGGATGGGAACGCCATCGCGTCTCGCCTCACCGGCGCTGCTGTCGACGTCGAGCCGGGCGAGCACCTGTTCCGGTTCGAGCGCGCCTCCGGCAAGGCGATCGAACAGCGCGTTCTCGTCGTGGAGGGGGAGAAGAACCGCAAGGTGGTCGCAGAGTTCGCTCCACCCGTCGCGAAGCCTCCGCCGGGCGAGAGTGGGCCGCCGCCGTCGCCGCACGAGTCGAAGCATGTGCCTGTCGTCGCTTACATCGTCGGCGGCGTCGCCGTTCTAGGGCTCGGATCCTTCGCGTTCTTCGCGCTCTCCGGGAAGGGCGCCGAGA
>JANXVA010000114.1 GCA_025351875.1 Myxococcales bacterium
CCCGAGCCCGAGCCGGTCATCGTCGAGAGCAGCGGCGACGGCTGAGAGGCGGAGACCTCGCGAGGCCGGCCCTACTCCTCGCCGGCCGGCTCGTCCTTGCTGTCGTCCTTGTCGTCCTTGTCGTCGGCGGCGCCGTCCGCGGCGGGCAGCGCGATCGCCTCGAGCGCGACGTCGAGCTCGGCGCGCTTCTTCGCGAACGCCTCGCGATCGGCGGGCGGAAGCGTGCGAACGCCGTCCATCTTGAGCCCCAAGGGATCGATGAAGGTCGCGCCGCGCTTCACGGCGAAGTGGAGGTGAGGTCCTGTCGCGCGACCGGTCTGACCGACGAAGCCGACCAGCTGCCGCGCCTCGACGTGCTGGCCCGGATGCAAGCCCGGCGCGAACCGCGAGAGGTGGCAGTACGCCGTCGTGAGGCCGCTCGCGTGCTCGATCTGCACCATGTTTCCGCAAGGGCCACTGTCGCCCGCGCTGTGGATCGTGCCCGTCGCGCTCGCGTAGACGGGCGTCCCCGAGGACGCGCCGAAGTCGATCCCGTTGTGCGGCATGACGACGTGCAGCACGGGGTGCATGCGCTTCGGATTGAAGCGCGAAGTGATGCGCGCGAGGGGGAGCGGCGAGCGGAAGGTGCCGCGAAAGGGCTGCTGTCCCTTTGCGTCGTAGAAGCCGGGGTGAGGCGAGCGGCGGTGGCTGCCCTCCACGGAGGAGTCGCGCTCGTAGTAGTAGACGCGCAGGCGCTCGCCCGACTTCGGGACGTAGTCGAGCGCGTCGACGTGGAACCGCGCGAGCACGCCCTCGACCCACTCCTCGTGACCGACGACGCGGAGGCGCACGCCCGGCTTGACGACCGCGGTGTCACCATGGCCTTCGAGGGCGTCGTCGATCTCCTCGATCGCCTCCTCGTGGAGGCCGGCGGCGCCGATCGCCTTGGCGAGGTCCGCTGTGACGACGAGGGCGACCTGCGTGCGCTTCTTCTCGACGGAGAGCTCGAGCTTCTTCGCGGTGAGCGAGTCGTCGGTCGCGCGAGCCTGCCAGATGTCGGTCGGCGACGCGATGTACTCGAAGGCGACGATCGTGCCCTTCGTCCGGTCGCGCGCGACCACGAACGAGTCCTTCGAGGTGCCGTGCTCGACGCGACGGATGTTGTCGACCGCGTGGGTGACTCGCTTGATCTCGACCTTCGGTATCCCTGCCTGCGCGAGCGCGCCCGCGAGCGTGTGCTTGCCGAGGGTGCCGCGAACGATCTCGACGCCGACGTCGTGCTCGAGGGCAGAGACGCGCCAGACCGGAACGAACGTGCGACCTGCATCGGCCTGGGCGGCGGCAGCTGGCGAAGCGGCGGAGGGCGGAGCGGCGTCGGTCGCCGAGACGTCTGCGCTCGTGAGGATCGCGGGGGCCGCGGAGAGCGACGCGGGAGGAGCGGTGCCGCTCGGTGAGCCTCGCGCGATGAGGACGAAGCCGAGCGCGACCAGACCGCCGAGCGTACCCAGCGCGATCGTCCGGCCGCGGTCGCGGGGAGAGACAGCCGCCGCGTTCACGGATTCCGGTGTCGACGGATTGCCTTCATCGGCCGCGACATGCTCGGGAGGCTCGAAGAGCTTGTCGGTCGACTCGCCCTCGCTCTCCGCTCCGATCGCCACGGGATCTCGGCTTTCGTCGGTCACGCGGCGCACGGCATAGCCCCGGGGGAGGGCACGCGCAACCTCGGAGCGGGGCATTTCCCCCCATCCCCCCTTCCCCAGCCCCCGTATTCGCCGCTAGAGTGCGTGATCGTGAAGAACGGAAGAGGGGCAGCATGAACGAGCGGGTGAAGCAGCTCCTCGTGCTCGGTCGCGAGCACTACGCGAAGCGCGAGTTCGAAAAGGCGGAGCAGATGCTCCGCATGGTCCTCGAGGAGGAGGACAAATACGCGGACGTGCACGACATGCTCGGGGTCATCGCGCACTCGCGCGGGAATTTCCTGGTGGCCGAGCGGCACTTCGAGCGCGCGCTCGAGCTGAACCCCGGGTACACGGAGGCGGCCTTGAACCTCGCCGTCACCTACAACGATCGCGGAAAGTACGAGAAGGCCCGCGAGGTCTACAGCAAGATCAAGGTCGGCCCGGTGGGCACGGCGCAGGGGCTCGATCCGTTCGCGCGTGGCAAGCTCGCGAACATGCACGCGGACATCGCGCAGGCGTACGCCGACGCGGGGCTGCCGCGCGAGGCCATCCACGAATACGAGAAGGCGACGGCGCTCTGCCCGCAGTTCGCCGACCTCCAGGTGAAGCTCGGGACGCTCTTCCGCGAGATCAACGATCTGCCCGCGGCACGCGTCCACTACGAGGCGGCGCTCCAGGCGAAGCCCGGATATGTGCCGGCGAGGCTTCAGCTCGGCGTGACGCTCCTCGCGCTCGGCGATGCGAACGGCGCCGACGAGCAGTGGCGCGAGGTGATGAAGCTCGAGCCCGAGAACTCGCAGGCGAAGATGTACCTGCGCATGCTCGAGCGCACGCGTCAGTCGCTGCCGCCGAAGGCCTGAGCAGGTCGACGTGAGCACGAAGTGGCGCGAGCGCAAGGAGCTCGCGCGTCAGGCGTGGCGGCGGCTGCGGGGCGGCGAGCTCACGCCGTGGCGTGCCGCGCTGAGCGTCGGCGTGGGTCTCCTGATCGGGATGACGCCCGCGTTCGGGTTGCACTGGCTGATCGTGATCGCCGTGTGCGTGCCCCTTCGTCTGGACACGGGCGTCGCGTACCTGGCGGCGAACATCTCGATGCCGTTCATCGCGCCGTTCATCACGTTCGCCGAAGTGGAGACGGGCGCGCTGCTTCTTCATGGGCACTTCATGGCCATGAGCCCGAGCGACCTGAAGGCCGCGGGGATCGGGACGCTCGTCGCGGAGCTCATTTGTGGCACGGCGGCCCTCGCGCCTGCCGTCGGCGCGCTCGGTGGAGCGGTGGCCTACGCGTTCGTGGCGTGGCGACGCCGTCGGCGTGTCGCGCCCTTGCCCTAGGGTCGGCCCGCCGCGCTAGTCGCTCGTCCCGCGGGGGGCGTTGCACTTCAACCACGACTCGACGAGCGCGAGATCCAACGAATCGACGCCCTGGCGCGGCATGCGCGCGCCGCAGGTCCCCTGCATCAGACACCACAGCGCCGAGTCCGCCGGCGTGGTGCTCCGCGTATCGACCAGCTTCTTGCCGCCGTGCATCGCCGTCGTGAGGAGGGTGTACGTCGCGTCCGCGTTCGTCGTGTCCATCACCGTCTTCGCGCCCGTCGCGAGCGGAGCCGAGTGACAGCCGCTCGCGCCGCACCGGAACTGATCCCGGAGCTTCGGCAGCACGTTCTTCGTGAACGTCACCGAGCAATCGGCCGGCTCGAGCGGCGCGCCTTCGGATGGTGCGAGCGCCTCCGGGACGTTCGCGCCGTCGTCGGCGCCGCGGTCGTCGGCCACGCCTTCCGACGAGCTCAGCGCGCCCTCGGTGGGGAACGGCGGAGGCGACCGGTCGTCCGCCGCACACGCCTGAGCGCCCACGAACGCGAGGCCGAACGCGAGATACTGAAGCGACCGCATGCCCTCCCCTCAGCATTCCTCGTGCCCGCGCTCGCCGCCGGCCGCTCGAGAACGGCGATGCGCGTGTTGCGCAACCCCCTGCGCAACCCGGGGCCCACGAGCCGCTCCCGACGCGCGGGCCGCCCGCAGCGGCGAGCTCGGCGATCCACCGGCATGGAGAGGTGCCCCGCCCTCGACGTCGCCGCGCATCCGGACGCCACACCGAAGTGAGATAATTTGTCAGCGATCTGAGTGGGCTGAACTGTCAGCGATGTCCCTGGCTCTTCAATCCCGTGTGACGCACGCCTCGCAGCTGTCGTTGGCGCCCACGACCCGAACTCGCCCCGATGGGTACGCTCAGCTTCCGGCCCGGGACGACGTGACCACGCAGCCCTCTCCAAACTTCGGGTATCTCGCCCATCACGACCCTCGCCTGGTCGCGCTGGGAACGCAGGACGAAGAGCACTACGCGACCAATCCCGCGACGTGCCTCGCGAAGCTGCGCCTCTTCGCCGAGGTGCTCGCGAAGCGCGCCGCCGCAAAGGTCGGTCTCCTGCCCTATCCCGGTGAGACGCAGCAGACGCTCGTCGATCGCCTCTTCGACGAGAGTGTCATCGGCGCGACGCAACGCTCGCTCTTTCACGATCTCCGTCGCATCGGCAATGCCGCCGTCCACGAAGGGGAGACGACGCGCGCGAGGCGCTTCAGCAGATCCAGATGGCACGCGAGCTGCTCGATCTCCTCGAGCAGGACGTCGACAAGGCTCACGCGGCGCTCGCGACCGAGCCGATGCCGTAACATCGATCGCCCCTACCAGCAGGGCGCGTTCCTCGCCGTCGAGAGAAGGCCCTCGGCGAAGGCAGGCGCGAGGTCCTTGTCGCCATGTCAGGCGCCCGGCACGGGCACCTACAAGATCGTGGTCTCGGATCACGTCGACCCGCTGCGCGAGGTCGTGCGCGGGTACGGCAAGCACGGGAGCCGTCCTCCTGCGGATTACCTCGAGGCGTTCCGCGCGTTCGTGACGTCGAACATGAACGCGCTACCGGCGCTCCTCGTGGTGACGCAGCGGCCGAGGGACCTGAAGCGCGAGGACGTGCGTAGGCTCGAGCTCGCGCTCGATCTGGAGGGCTTCGGCGAGACCTCGGTGCAGACCGCATGGCGCGAGCAGATGAACGAGGACATCGCGGCGACGATCATCGGGTACATCCGGAAGCTCGCGCTCGGGTCGCCGCTCGTTCCGTATGGAGAGCGCGTCGACCGCGCGGTGGCGAAGCTGAAGCAGGCGCACAAGTTCACGACGCCGCAGGTGACGTGGCTGCAGCGCATCGCGGATCAGGTGAAGATCGAGACGGTCGTCGACAGGGATTCGCTCGATCGCAGAGCCTTCGTCGCGCACGGCGGGTTTGCCCGCATGAACAAGGTGTTCGACGGCACGCTCGACGCCCGGCTCGGCGAGCTCGCGGACGAAGTGTGGAAGGACGCGTGTTAAGACGAGACCGCGGCCGGGCGGAGCAATGAAAGGTTGCTTACAAGCCATGGCCGTTGTGAAAGAATGAGCATCTAACCTTTCACTAGCCAGTGTTACTCATGGGCCAGCCGAGCGGACGTTTCGTCCTCCAAAACGCAGCTTCCTTCGGGGAATATCGGGCATTCGTGCCGGATCCGCTGCCTCCGAGCGCGACCGAGCGCCTCAGCCCGGCTGTGCTCGAAGCGGAGAGCCGCGCGGCGATGGCGGTGGCGCGGCTCGACGGCGCGGTGGCCTTCCTCCCCGACCCCAACCTCTTCCTCTACATGTACATCCGCAACGAGGCGGTCCTCTCGAGCCAGATCGAGGGGACGCAATCGACGCTCTCCGATCTCCTCCTGTTCGAGCACGAGGGCGCCCCCTCCGTACAGCACGCCGACGTCGAGGAGGTGAGCCGCTACGTACGCGCCCTGAACCTCGGCGTGCGCCGCTTGTCCGACCTTCCGATCTCGATGCGGCTGCTGAGCGAGATCCACCTCGAGTTGCTCACGAGCACACGTGGCGCGAACAAGGGCCCGGGAGAGGTTCGGACGACCCAGAACTGGATCGGCGGCTCGATGCCGGGCAACGCGTTCTACGTACCGCCGCCCCCTCACCTGCTCGGTGAGCTGCTGTCGAATCTCGACAAGTTCGTCAACGACGTACCCGAGCGCACGCGGCCGCTCCTCAAGGCTGGGATCGCGCACGCCCACTTCGAGACGCTCCACCCGTTCCAGGACGGCAACGGTCGCCTCGGCCGCCTGCTCATCACCTTGATCCTCGTATCGGAGAAAGTCCTTCGCGCGCCGCTGCTCTACCTGAGCCTCTACTTCAAGGAGCACAAGGCCGAGTACTACGACCACCTCCAGCGTGTCCGTACCGAGGGGGCGTGGGTCGAGTGGCTGCTCTTCTTCTTCCGCGGCGTCGAGGACGTCGCGCAGCGTGCGGGCGACACGATCCGCGCGATTCGCGAGCTATTCGAGCGGCATCACGCGTTGATCCTCGAGCGTGGGGGGCGCGGCGCCAGCGCGATGATTCGCGTCTTCGAAATCGCGAAGCAAGAGGCCGTCGTCGCCATTCCCGAGCTCGTGAAGCGGACGGGCGCGACGCACCCGACGATCAGCCAGGCCGTGCGGAAACTGGTCGACCTCGGCGTACTGTTCGAGGTGACGGGCCGCGCACGGGGGCGTCGCTATCTCTACCGCGACTACGTAAACGTTCTCAGCGGCACGCCGTGACGCCCGTGGTGCACTCCCCATGAAGACCGAAGACATCGTTCAGCAGCTCTGGAACCTCTGCCACGTCCTCCGCGACGACGGCGTCACGTGAGCTCCTCGCACGGCTCGCGCCGCGACCGGACGTGCCATCGTCGATCGTCGGGCTGCCTCGTTCGGGGAGCACGGCGCTGCGCGACAAGCTGGAGCGCGCCGCCGACGGCAACGATGCCGACGGCCCCGCCGACTCTCACGCCGACGGCAACCCCGCCCCCGACCCCAACGAGCTCGACCCAGACCCACCTCGACACGGCTCGCGCACCCGGAGCCCGGACCGCGATCCCGCGCGGCAGCTCGTCGAACGTCTTGCGGCCCACCGAGGTGGAGAGACGCGGCGTCGCCAGCTCGCGCATCGCCACGCCCATGTCGTAAACTTCCTCGGTGATACGCGCCATCCGGCGCTTCACGAGATCGACGAGCTCGACTACTCGCTTCGACGCCGCGGACGACGCGCGCTCCGCGACGGTTCGCACCTTGGCGGCAACACGCCCGCGCGCG
>JANXVA010000574.1 GCA_025351875.1 Myxococcales bacterium
GCGATCGCGATCGCGCCGAGCGGGGTGTGCGTCGTCGGGTGGACGCGACGGATCGCCGCTGAGAAGGGAAGCCCGCGATCCCTGGAGAATGCATACATCGTGCGGGACGCGCTGGTGACGCTCGAGAGCCCGCAGAACCACATCGCCGCGAGCGCGAGGCCCATCGCGAGGCGCCCGAAGCCGTCACCGAGCGCCACGCGCATCACGGCGAGTGCCGCGTGCTTGTCGCTCGCGATCGCCGGCAGATCGCGGATCGCGAGGGTGATCGCGGCGAGGAGCAGGTAGCCCGCGACCGCGCTCACCGCGACGCTCGAGAGAATGCCCCACGGCGTGCGCCGCGCCGGATCGTGGGTCTCCTCCGCGAGGTGCGCGGATGCGTCGTACCCAGTGAAGGTGAACATGCTGAGGACGAGGCCGTTCGCGAACCCGAGAGCGAGGCTGCCGTCGGCGCGCGTCGTGAAGCCGGTATGCGCGAGGAACGAGACCGGTTGGAAGCGTCCAAACACGAGGAGGGCGCCGACGAGGACGACGACGCCGAGGATGTGAACGGTCGCGGAAAAATCGTTGGCCCACGCGACGAGGCGCACGCTGAACGCGTTGAGGAGCGCGTGGCTCGCGAGGATCACCGCGAGGAGATAGAGAGGGGCGCGCCCGGCCAGTCCGAGCGTCGCGGCAAGCTCGCTCGCGCAGCCGAAGTCGATCGCCGCGACGATCGCGACCTGTCCGATGAGGTTCATCGCCGCGGTCATCCAGCCCCAGCCCGCGCTGCCGAGCAGCGCAGACCAGTGGTAGAGCGCGCCAGCCGTCGGGAAGGCGCTCGCCAACTCGGCCATCGCGACCGCGACGAACATGGTGCCGACGCTCACCAGCGGCCAGCCCAGCCCGAGCGCCGCAGGGCCGCCCGGTCCGATCGCGTCGGCGTACGCGGTGATGCAACCGGTGAGGACGCTGATGATCGAGAAGCTGACGGCGAAGCTCGAGAACCCGCCCATGCGGCGCATGAGCTCCTGCGCGTATCCGAGCCGGCCGAGGGCTCCCGCGTCGCTTCCGTCGCCCGATCCCGCCCCCGCCATGGGCGGAGCGTATACCTTGACGCGCGCCCCTCGATGAAGTCCCTTGTTCGCCGGTGGCGAAGGACGAAGACGACGAGATCATCGTTCCGAAGAAGTCCAAGTCGACGAAGGCGTCTTCTTCGGGCAGCGGGACACCCTCGCGCGCTTCTCCTCCGATGAGGCGCATCATGCGCATCACGGCGGCGGTCGGGATTGTGCTCGGCGGCTTCGTCACGCTCACCGGCGTGATGGGCGTAGTCGGCCTCGCCGTCGAGAACATCTGGGCGCGCCTGGTCGTCGGGCTAATCGTCGTGGTCGGGCTACCCGCGTTCCTCGCGGACCGTCTCCTCAAGCGATCCGACTCGACGCTCGCGACGCGCGGGGGGCTCGGGATGGTCGCGGACGTCTTCGCGATCGTGCTCCTCGGCATCGCGCTCATGCTCGTCGGCGCAGACGCGATGACGTCGAGCCTCTTTGCTCACGAGGGTGATCTCCTCGCGAAGCATGGGTCGACCACGATGGCCCGCGGCGTCTACTTCGTCGGGGGCGTGAGCCCCGTCTTCCCCGGCGAAAAGCCGACGGCGACGCCGAACGCGTCGGCGTCCGTATCCGCTTCCACGGCGCCCGCGGCGTCGGCGCCGAAATGATGGAGCGCGTGACATGAAGGGCTACGCCACGTTCTTCCTGATCGCGGTCATGACGCTCGGGCTCGTGTTCCTGCTCGTCACGCGCACGCGCAAGGACCACCCCGCGCCGGGTGTCGACCCGGCGTTCATCGAGCTTGCGACCGCACCGGACGCCGGCGACGCGGGCGCGGCCGAAGGCGGTGCGGCGGTCGCGAGCGGCGATGCCGCAGTCGAGGCTTCCGCGCCCGTCAAAGCGGTCGAACGACCGCTGCGGATCGCCGCGCTTGGCTGGGAGCTCGTCGCCGCCGGCGTCGCGCTGACGGCCGCAGACGGCGGAGCGACGGGACCCGCGATCGAGCTCGCGCCCGAGACAGCCCTCGACGCCGTCGAGGCGCGCCTCGCGCGCGGCGGAGCCGACCCGGTCGGTGCCGACGTGGCCATCATGCCGCTCCCTGCGTTCGTCGTGGCTTACGATCGCCTCCGTGCGCTCGACCCTCGCGCGTTCGCGGTCGTCGGGTTCTCGCGAGGCCGCGAGGAGGTACACGCCGCGGCCGGCGCGCTGCTCAAGGCGCCGCCTGGCGCCGACGAGGTGAAGCTCGTTGCGCTCGGTCCGGCGACGGCTGCCGACGCGACCGCAAAGGCCGCGGGCACCGAGTCCGCGACGACCCTCGGGCTCTTCGCTCTCGACCTCCTCGGCGTGCCGCCCGCACGCGTCCGCATGGTCGCACCCGGCGCCGCCGATGCGAAGGCCGCGCCGTTCTCGGCCCTTGCGCGTGGCGCCGCAGACGAGCGAAAGCTCGCGTTCACGACGGCCGATGCGTCGCGGCTGATTCCGATCGTCGCCGTTGCCTCGAAGAAGGTGCTCGACGAGAACGAGGCGAAGCTTCGCGAGATGACCAAGGCGTGGCTCGACGGCCTCGAGCGTTCGCGCAAGGACGCGTCGAACGTCGCTCGACGTCTCGCGAACAAGGAGGCCCTCCCGCTCGGGGCAGGAGTGGGCGGCGCGCCGGAGGCGATCTCGCTTCTCGAGCGACTCGGTCAGATCGAGCCTGCTGGCCTCGCGCAGCAGCGCGTGCTGATCGGCGTGAATGCGACGGGTCCGGTCACCCTCGAGACCCTCGCGCAGCGTACGTGGCTGCTGGCGCGCGCCGGCGGCCTCACGACGAGCGCGACGCCCAGCCCGCTCCCGATCGACGAGCGCATCGCCGCGGTCATCGGTCCGACACCTCCCCCGAAGCACACGGCGGAAGGCGATGCGGGCGCAGCCGACGCAGGCGCGTTCGCGCCGCTACCGAGCGGCACGACGCCGCTCCTCGTCTATCGCGCGGTGGATGCGCAGTCGGATGCGGCGTCCGTCGCCGCGCAGATCGGCTTCCTCGCTGGGGTGTTCGAGCACGCGGCGTTTCGCGTGACCGCGAAGGGTGGCGAGAAGGCTGCGCGCGCCATCGCCGTGCAGGCACGCGACCGCTTCGACCTCGCGCCGTCACGGCTGACGACGGCCGCCGGTGAGCCGGCGGGCGCGTTCGCTGCCGTCGAGGTCGTCTCGCTCCCGTGAGCGCGGCTACTTCAGCGCATCGAAGAACGACCACGTGATCTTGCCGGCCTGGCTCCACAGGCCGTGACCGAGGCCGGGGATCTTGCAGGTGCCCACTGGCTGGAGGCAGCCCTGGAGAGCGACGCACGGCGGGACGAGCGTGCTGGTCGTGCCGCTGCCGCACCGGCTCGCGTAGCTCCAGTGATCGATGCTCTTCTGGCCTTCGTTGGGGGGCACGGTGCCGTCGCTGGTCCCGTGCACGACGAGCGATGCGACGGCCTTCCCAGGGCACATGAGGTGACCGGTCGCGTCGTAGGTGCCGGAGGTCTCGTACGGCCCACCGCCCGCGTGGGTCACGACCGCGCGGATCCGCTCGCCTCGCTTGCACGCGAGCTGGTTCGCCATGTACGCGCCGTTGCTGAAGCCCGTCAGGAACACGCGGTGGCCATCGACGCAGAGCGTGTTGTGGGCGAAGAGGAGGACCGCATCGAAGAGCGCGACGTCGCCGTTGCTCGCCGTGGGGGCGTCGAGGTTCCAGGTCCCGCCCACCGCCTCGGGATAGACGAAGAGCGCGTTTCCGCCGGCGACCTTCTCGAGATCGGTCTGCGCGCGCGCACCGGCTGCGCTTCCTCCGCCTCCGTGGAGGACGACCACGAGCGGGTAGGGGACCCTTGGCGAGTACCCTTCGGGCACCACCAGCGTGAACGCTCGACTCTTCCCGAGCGCATTGACCTTCTGCGCAGAGGCCCCCGCACGCGACGCCTTCCCACACCCCGGCGAGCCCACCGGTGCAGTCGCCCCCTCTGACTCTCCTCTCGACGTGCCCGTGCCCGTGCCCGTGCCCGGCGTGGTGCTGCTCCGGGGACTCTCCGCGCTCGACGGAGTTGCACCCTCCCGCGGTGAACACGCGAGCGCGAGCACCGCGCCAATGCCCACAACCCGAGACCACGTCATGCCCGAGAGCCTACCTCACGAGCGAGAGCCGCGGTCCGGCCCCGAACGCGACCATGTGGCCGCTCTCCTCGGCGACGTAGACATCGCAGCGCTCGTCGACGCGGAGCAGGTCCGGGATCGCGTCGCAGGGGCCGACGCTTCCGAGATGGGCGCCGTCGCTGGGGCGGAAGATCTGCACGTCCATGTGCGGGACGAAGAGCGCGCCTGAGCGGAGGACGGGCTCGAGCTTGCGCGGCGAGTCCGAGTCGAGGCCGCCCTGACCGAGCGCCTGCTTCCATCGGAGCGTGCCGAGCGAGGCGTCGACGCCGACGAGCTCGCCCGTCGGCGTGTTGCCAACCAGGAGATCGTCGACCGCGAGCCACGACGTTCCGACCGGAGCGATCGGCGTCTCGCTGTGGAAGAGCGGGGCTCCGGTCTCGCGGTCGAACGCCGAGAGGCGAAGCCCGCGCCGGTCGCGAACCGCTACCGTCACCGACGATGCGGTGACGAGCGGCGCGCCTTCGACCGTGCACGGCGACGACGGGATCCGCGCGCTCCACGCCGCGCGCCCCGAGAACGGATCGATCGCGTGGAGGGTCGCTGCGCTGCTGACACCGCCGGCGACTGCGAACATCATCTCGTGGTCGACGGTCGGAGCGGAGCAGAAGCGGAGGCGGTCGCGCGCGCGCCAGACGACGGCACCCGTTTGCACGTCGACGGCCGTGAGTGCGCTGTCGCCGGAAGCGACGTAGAGGAGCTTGCCGACGCGCTTGAGGCGAAGCGCACCCGCACGACCCCAGGCGTAGCGCCAGCGGGCCTCACCGCTGCGGAGGTCGATGGCCACGAGGTGCTTGTCACCCTCCGTGACGATGAGGAGCTTCGGAAGCCCGGCCGTGTTGACGACCGCGCCCGCGCAGGGACCACTCGACCGCGGCGCGATCCACGTGCGGAGCGTCACCTCGCCGGAGGAGAAGTCATGCAACGTGATCGCGCCGTCGGCGGCGATCCGCGCGATGCCCGCGGGCGTGACGACGCTCGTGGCGCGGGGCGTCGGCCGCCGCCACATCAGCTCCCCGGACGTGCGGTCGAGGCAGAACGTCTCGAGCGCTGCGCCGATGAGGATGCGATCGCCGCAGAGGAACGTCGCGCGCAGGTCGATGCCGGGCACCATCGCACGCCAGCGCTGCGTGTAGCGGAGGCGTGCCGCGTTGCCGAGCGCGCCGGCGTCCTGCTTCGGGCGGGCCTGGTGCGCGAAGGCGCGATAGGACTCGGGCGCGAGGTTGATGCGCGAGTCCTGGCGGCGGACCTCGCGAAGCGAATCTCCCACCGCACGGACGTCGCGGCGGAAGGCGGCGAGCCGGAGGTTGCCGCTCTGCGTGCGGTCTCGGCGGACGAACGCGCGCACGAGGCCCCGCCCGAAGGCGAGGGCGGACTCGACGACGTCGAACAGCGAGAGCTCCGGGAACGTCGAGACCATGCCGTCTCGCTTGATCTTGCCGTCCGCAGACAGCGAACCGGGGCTGATCGTGAGAGCAGCCGGCGGGACGTCGGCGGCCGCAGTGCGCAGGCCGAGCATCGCGCCACCGGCATCGATACGGGCGAAGAACGGCTGACCACGCTCCCACGCGTCGAGCGCGCGACGCGCGAGATCGAGCATGCGCTCGGCGAAGAGGAACGGGTACATCTCGCCGAGATCGACGGTGCGACCGCGAATCTCGGCCCGCATCCGCCCGCGCACGAGGAGCGCATGGAGGTCGGCACGCTCGACGCTCGGCTCCAGCGTGGTGGCAGGCGCCGGACCGGGGCGCATCGAGAACTCCGCGGAGAAGGAGATGGGCGCGTCGCGGTCGAGGTCGACGGAGACCGAAGACGAAGCAGGCACCTCGGTGCCGAAGTCGACCTGCTGCGCGCGAGCGTCGGCGAGGACGCGGCGAACCTCCGCGAGCTCGAGGGCGAGGGGAGAGCCTGTCGCGTGCCGAGCGACGGTCGCGTCGAGGGCGTCGACGACGCTCGCGAGCATCTCCTCGAAGACGACCGCGCGATCGTAGACGAGGACGGTGGGCTCGTTGCCGCCACGGTAGACGCTGAGCGTCGCGCTGTTCGCGAGCCGCTCCACGCAGAGCTCCCAGGCGTCCTCGTAGAAGCGCACGATGCGCTTGCCGCGAGCGACACGGATGAGGTCCGTGAGGGCCCACGCGAGGTCACGCAGCACGCAGGACGCGTGGCGCTCTGCGACGCGCGCAGTGACGTTCGCACCGTGAATGAACAGGTCGAGCACCTCGTTCGGCCGCACGCGAGCCCCGCCGGAGGCGGGACCACTATCGACGCGAATGCGTCGACCTGAGCGCGGCACAGTCGAGGGGGCAAGGCCCCTCGATGCGGTCGCGTCATCGGGCAGTTGGGAGAGCTCGGGCTCGACGAAGATTTCGAAGCTTCGCATTCGTCTCGGCAACCGACCCGGAGGCGTCCTTAGTGCCGACGCGTTTTGCGCCGGCAGGAGGTCGGTGTGTGAACGAATCCTAGGAAGTTACGCGCAGCAAACGTAGTTTTCGACGGGCGATGCAGAGGAGTGGACAACGCGCTTCCGGCGCTGCTACGGGCCGCCGGTGACCAGCAGGAGCACCCTCTCGTGCGCCTTTACCCTGCTCGGGGCGGCGTGCGCGCTCGTGCCGGCGCTCGCGATGTGGGGCTTCACGGTCGACGACGCGCTCATACCCGTGCGGTATGCACATAATATCGCTGCGGGTGCCGGCTACCGATTCGACGCTCACGGGCCGTCGACCGACGGTGTCACGCCGCTCCCCTGGGCGTTCCTCCTCGCGCCGCTCTCCGGATCGGACGGGCTCACCGCGCTCGTGCGCGCGAAGGCACTCGGGGTCGTCCTGTGGACGGTCGGCGGCGCCTTCCTCGGGCATCGTGTCGGGGCGACGGTCCACGGGCGGCGGCGGCTCGAGGTGGGCTTCGCGATCGTCGGGCTCGTAGCGATGGCCGTCGCGTTCCCGATCGGAGCGTGGGCCGCGAGCGGGATGGAGACCGGCCTGGCCACCGCGCTCGCGACCGTTGCGGTCGCTCGCCTCGGTGTGGGAAGGCCGAGGGCCGTCGCCGCGCTCGCTGGCGCGGTTGCGGCGTTCCGGCCGGAGATGGTCGTCTGGGCGATGGCGCTCGCGGTCGGAGCGGCCGTTCATGGCCGAGAGGGCGACGTCCCGGAGAAGCGCGGCGGCGTGGCCGCGGGCGTCTCCGCCGCCGCCGTCGCGGCCGTTCCGTTCTTGCTCTGCGCCGCCTTGCGCCTCGCGATCTTCGGGAGGCCTGCTCCGCTCGCTGTCCTCGCAAAACCCAGCGACCTCTCTCACGGCGCGCTCTACGTCGGCGCGGCGACGCTCGTGGTGCTCACGCCGCTTCTCGTGAGCGCCCCAGTAACGCTCGCTCGAGGCGCGGGCCGCGACGTCGCCCTCGCGCGCGTCGTCATCATTGCCTTCGTCGCCCATGCGCTCGCTGTCCTCGGCGCCGGCGGCGACTGGATGCCGTACGCGCGGCTCATGGTGCCGGTCGCGCCGTCGCTCGTGCTCGCCTTCGTAGCCCTCGGAGGCGCTGCGCGCCCCTTGCTGTCGCTCGTGAGGCTCTCGGCGGCGCTCGGGCTCGGCACGCTGCTCGTGCTGCGCGCCGCACCGGCGGGTCGGGGTGTGCACGCGGACCGCGCGGACCTCATCACGCGCGCCCGCCCGGTTCTCGCGGGTGCACAGGTGGTGGCGGCGCTCGACATCGGGTGGGTCGGCGCAGCGACGGACGCGACCATCGTCGACCTGGCGGGCCTCACGGACGCCTCGATCGCGATGCTCCCCGGAGGGCACACGTCGAAGCGCGTCGACACGTCGATGCTCCTCGATCGAGGGGTCGATACCGTGATCCTCTACTCGGAGCTTCGCGTCGTCGAGGTGCGCATCGTGAGGTCCGAGCTGTTCGCGTCGCGTTTCGAGGAGTCCGCCGAGCTTCCGCTCGGATCACGCGGGGCGTTCTACACGGTGTACCGGCGCCGCCGATGAGCGTCGTCGGCGCACCGACGACGCGACCGTGCCATCGATCACGAGAGCAGCCTCAGAGCGTCGTCGTGTCGGACTCGACGCCGAGCAAGACGCGACCGGCGAGTGTCGTTGCCATGTCGTTCACCATGATGTGGTGCGTGACGACGTGCGCGTCGCGGAAGTATCGCTGCAGCGGGCTCTTGGCGTAGATCGCGCCGCCTCCGCCCGCTTTGTAGGCGATGGCCACGACGGCCGCCGATTCCTCGGCAGCATGCGACGCCGCGAGCCGCAGGCGTGCGCGCGTCTCGAGAGAGGGCGACGCGGTGGCCTCTGCGATCGCGTCGTACAGGAACGCGCGGGCCCCCCTCAGCTTCGCCTCCGCCCTGGCGACGTCCATCTGGACGAGGTCGCGGTGCGCGAGTGTTCGCTTGCTGCCCGGCGGCGTCTTCGTCTTCGCCATGGCCACGAACGAGTCGACCGCGGCGCGCGCGATGCCGAGGCCAACGGCGGCCACCCCCGAGGCGAGCACCCCGAAGAATGGAAGCGTGTATGCTGCATGCTTAGGCGTACCGCTGATGATCGAGAAGCTCCGCTCGCGCGGCACGAAGACGTCCTCGACCTCCATGTCGTGGCTGCCCGTCCCGCGGAGCCCGCTCGTGTCCCACGTGTCGTGGACGCGCGTCTCGTCAGCGTGGAACAGCATGCTGCGGACGTCCGGAGAGCCGTTGGGCAAGAGCTCGGAAGGGACGCCTTCAGCCATGACGATCGCGCCGCCCATACGCCACTTCGAGTGCTCGCAGCCGCTCGCGAAGGGCCAGCGACCGGACACGCGGTAACCGCCATCGGTGGCGACGGCGCGGCCCATCGGCGCGAAGACGCCGCAGGTGACGGCGTCGGCGGGGCCGTAGACCTCGCGAGCCACGGTCTCGTCGACGTGCATGCTCATGAGCCCAGAGGTGGCGCCGACCATCGTGCACCAGGCCGCCGAGCCGTCGGCGCGCGCGATCTCCTCGATCACGGCGACCATCGTCGCGGGGTGGGCCTCGGAGCCTCCGAACGTGCGCGGCACGAGGAGCTTGAACACGCCCGCGTCCACCAGTGCCTCGACGGCCGCCGCGGGCAGCCGGCGATCTTTCTCGATCTGCACGGCGAGCGGAGCGATCGCCTCCGCCGCAGCGCGTGCTCGCGCGAGAAGCGCCTCGTCAATCATCGTCCGAAGGTAGGCGACGTCGGCGTCAGGCGCCACGGCGAGATTACTTGGACGGCTCGCGCGTCCGGGTGACCACGATGCGGACGCCCGAGGCCGACTGCGCGTCCGGCGGAGGCGGCGCGGGGCCGCGACGCGCGTGCACGAGGCCACGCACGAAATCGTCCCACGCCATGCGGTCCTGGCCGGAGAGGCCCCAGAACTGCAGCCCCACACCGGGCTGGTGGGTGACGCCTTCGCCGTGCGCGGGAAGGACGACATGGACGGCCATCGCGTGCGCCTCGAACTCGCGGCCCACCAGCGCGACCCGGAGCTTCACCAGCGAGCGAAGCGGCGGCGGATCATTCGTGCAGACGAAGAGGCCCTTGAAGCTCACGTCCGCGGTCTCGAGGTCGAGCGGCTTCTTCGCTCGATAGACGGTGACGGGAACGCGGACGCCCACGCGTGCCTCGCGCCGGAGGTTCTCGTTGTTCATCGCCGGGGTCTGACGAGCGGGTGCGAGCACAGAACGATCTCCAGGCTAGCTCGTTTCTCTGCGCCTGCCATGCGGAGACGACAGCCGAACCGCTGCAGGCCTGTCACCTGTTCGGGTGACTCATCGCGGCGTCGGCGCAGCTCAGCGCGGCCCTGCGCCCCGACGCGGCAGCTTGGCGCCGCCGACGAGACCGAGCACGAGGAGCCCAGCGAGGAAGCCCGCGAGTCCGAACGCTAGCGCTTGCAGCGGTCGGTCGCCGTGGAATGCCCCCTGACCAGTACCCCACGCCACCCAGCCGACGCCCGCGCCCATCGCCCCGAGGAGGAGGGCCTTCACGACGGCTCCGAGGCGGTAGACGAGCCATGCCGGCAGGACGCCGACGACACCGAGGACGATCGGGAACACGAGCTTCGTCTTCGTGCCGACGAGCGGGAGCACGTGCCCGTGGGCGACGAGCTCCCGCGCACCGAGCCACGCCGCATAACCCGCGCCGACGCCGGCGAGCGCGAAGAGGAGCGCGTAACCGAACGCAGCCAGCGCTGCCGATCGCGCGGCGCTCCTGTCGTCGGCCTTCTTCTTCGCCGCGCGCTCGGCCTTCTCCGCGGCGGCCCTCGCGACCGGATCCGCCTCCTTCGGCGGATCGGTCTTGGCGCGTGCCTCCTCGGCTCGTCGCTTCGCCTTGCCGGTCTCGGGGCTCGTGTCCTTGCGCGCGCGGGGCGCGAGATCGACGGCGACTGGCGGCGGGGTGGCCGTCGCCGAATCGGCGGTCGCGAGCGCGTTCACGAAGGTCGCGCGGTCACCCTGGGTCGCGTCCTCGCGAATGCGCAGGCCGTACCCGTGCGCCTTGGCCCGAGCGAGAAGGCGCGCCTTCTCGCTCTCGTCGATGTCTGGCTCGCGGGTGAGCAAAAGCACCTGGCGTGCGCACCCGAGGTCGGCGAGAGCGCGAGTCCACTCCGGCGAGCCTTGCTCGCTCTCGACCTTCGCGCCGCGCCCGGCGTTCCGGTACCAGACGTCGGCCTTCTCGGCGTCGGCCTTGTAGTGGATGCCAAGCTCGTACAGGTTGCCGAGATAGACCTTGGCGGGGAGGCTGCCCTTCTCCGCAGCAGAGCGGAGGCGCATCGTGCCTTCCTTGAGATCCTGCGGAACGACGGTGCCGCCGTTCATGTAGAAGAGCGCGACGGCGTACTCGGCCTCGGCGCTCCCCAGCTCTGCAGCGGCACGATAAGCCTCGAGGCACCTCGTCAGGTCGCGACCGCCGTCGAGCGAGCCGGCGCGGAAGGCCTTGGCGAGCGCAAGGAGCCCCGGCACGTCACCCTGCACGCGGAGCGCGTCGAGGCTGTCCGCATCGGGGGCGCTCTCGGCGAGCTCCGCCTCGTCCGCCTCGTACGGATCCTGCTCCGATGCACTCGGCGTGCGCTCGGGGGATGACTGGGTAGGGCCTTTCTGCGACATGGCGTTCAGCCGGGGACGTCCACGCTCTCCACGCGCTTGAGGACCTCGGTGAGGTGCATGACCCGCGCGTCCTCGATGTTCGCACCGCGGGTGCCGCCGCTCCGAACGTAGAAATCTCCGAGGCCGGCCGACCACCGCGAGAAGTACCGGTTGCCGGCGAAGACGATCGATACGCCCTTGCCCGGCTCGGCGGTGGGCTCGTCGTCGAAGTCGACAGCGGCCCAGTCGACGGCGGCGGCGCTGTCGGAGGAGTCCTCGGCGTAGCTGAGGCGGACCGGCTGATCAGGCGTCTTCCGTGCGTCGGGGAGCAAGAGGCCGAGCATCGCGTCGGAGATCTTCACGCGAAGGATCGTTGCGACGAGCGCCACGTCGACCTGCGTGCGCGCAAAGTACGGGAAGATCGCGTTGCCGAGCACGGGGAGCAGGAGCTTCGACGTGCACACCTCGCGCACGAAGCTCTCCGCCTGCGCCTGAGGAATGGCGAGCTCGCTGCCGCGCAGCCGCTCGGCGGCGAGCTTCGACCACCACTTGAGCACGTGGACGAGGACCTTCTTCACCTTGTCGCTCGCCTTGATGCTCATCGGCATGACGACATCGAGGACCTTCTTCACCTCGGCCTCGACGTCGGGCTCGGGGGCGACGACGAGGTCGACGAACTCCCCGAAGACGGCGCCCGTGCAGCGCCGGCTCATCTCGGCCTCGACGGCGGACACGAGCTGCTTGGCCTCCTCGAGCTTCCGGGCGCGCTCTTCGGCCTCGTCGCGCGAGGGTGTGAGCGCCTTGAGCACGCTCAGCAGCTCGGAGCGGATCGCGCGAGCCTCCTGCGCGAGCTCCTTCGCCTTGATGTCCTCGCTCATCTTCTGGCGAAGATGCGTGGCGAGGAGCGGTACGCCGCTCTTCGGCAGGCCCCCTGGCTCGATGCCTTCGACGGCGAGCCACTTCTCCTCGGGGCTCGAGATGAACGTGGCGACCGCGCGCGACGCGAGGTAGCCCTGCTTCACCGTCTCGAAGTCGGCATCACCGGGCTTGAGGGCCTGCATCTGGTCGGCGTACGGATTGCGGATCCAGAAGACGTTCGTGAACGGGCGGCCTTTGCTGCCCCAATTCAAGATCCACGATCCGTGACCGCGCGCCCAGAAGTCGATGCACGCCTCCTGCACGCGGGAGTCCCAGCGGTCCTTCGCGTTGTCGGAGCGGAGCGCCCCGAGGCTCATGTCGAACTTCGTGAGCGCGAGGAAGAGCCCCGGGTGGTCGACCTCCTTGGGATCCTTGGGCGTCGAGGAGCCGTGGCGGATCTGGAGCCAGCTCTCGACCTGCGATTGCAGCTGGATCGCCTCGGGCTTCGTGGGGCCGGGCGAGCACAGGAGGAGGGCCGTGATCTCTCGGTCGAGCGAGTACTGCTCGAAGAGGAACGTCAGCTTGCCGCGCTTGTAGACCTCGATCGCGTTCTCGAGCTTGTTCGTATTGAGCTCGCCGGGCCCGAAGCCGTTGATGCCCTTGAGCGCACGACCGCCGGGAAAATCGAGGAGATCGGCCTTCTCGAGGAGCGAGCCAGGGACCGACTTCAGCGGCAGGCGAATCTCCGCGATGAGCGCGGCGAGGACGCCAGGATCGAGCGCGACGTCGCGCGGATTGGCCTCCGAGGTGGTGGCCATCACGACGGTGCGCGAGCTGCCGAGGGCGTTGAGGCACGAGGCGTCGATGACGCTCGGTGCCTCGCTCGACGCGCGGACGTGCTGGAGCCCGATCTCGACGGCCTCGGCGTGCCCGAGCTGCTCGGTGCCCTGCACGAGCGTGCGCATGAGCGCGTCGATGTCCTTCGCGTAGCCGGGCCCGCCCCAGAGCAGGGAGAAGACGAGGACCCATCCGGCGGTCGTCTGGATCTCGGTCGAGATCCCGCCCGCGCGCAGCCCGGGGTGACGGCGCAGCTCGTTCAGGTACGGGTGGCGGTCCTGGTATTTCTTCGTCAGGTCGTGCCAGACGGTCTCCCAGGCGCGTGCGTAGATCGGCGGCGCGGGGGGACCGGCCTGCAGGCGCGCCTCACGCAAGGTGCGCTCGACACGATCGACGTCGAGGGGAGGTGAGGTGCACTCGACGAGGAAGCCCGTTGCCATCGACTGCAGCACTCCCTCGAGAGGGAGGAGCTCGCAGTAGAAGTCACCCTTGCGCAGGACGGGGCCCGAGGAGTCGCTCGTCACGGCGGTGAAGCGCGTCACGGTCCCCGTGGACTCGACGCCCTTCGCCGGGTTGATCTCCTTCAAGAAGTCGACCTCGCGGTCGCGCGCCATGACCTTCAGCGAGCCGAGCTCGTGCGAGAGGAGCGCGCCGACCAGGAAGGATTTCCCGGCCTGCGAAGGGCCGAACAATCCCACGCTCTGTCGCCGACCCCACGCTCGCCGCAGCTTGCGGGCACGAAGCGCGAGATCGCGGAGGACGAGGCCTTCGCCTTGCGCCTCGGCATTGCCGGCGATGGCGGTGACGGCCTCGTTGATCGCGGTCTCGAGCCTCTGGACTACGTCCGTCATTCGCTTGCCTCGGTTGCTGCGGGCCTGGGCTCAGTGAGCATGCCACTTGCCCGTCTTGTCCTGCCACTCGACGCCGACACCCTGGAACGTCTTGCCCTTGGCGAGCCATACGTCAAAGCGCTTTCCGCGCGTCTCCGTGCGGGTCACCTTGTCGTTGCCGCTGACGACGCGCCACTTCAGGGCGTCGGCCTGGTAGTGCCGGCGGTGAGGTGCCTTCTTCGCGCTTGGCGCGGCGCCGCCGGGCGCGCCACCCATCGTGATGATGACCTTGCCGCCGGGCTTCGGCTTGCCGTCGGGGCCGATCTCGATGTCGCTGTCGGTGTCGTCGTCTTCGTCGCCCTCGTCGTTGGAGGCGTCCTTGCCCGCGTCCTTGCCCGCGTCCTTGCCGCCATCTGCGGCGGCATCTGCGCCTGCGTCTGCGGCGGCATCTGCGCCTGCGGCCGGATCCGCATCGGTCGCAGCGCCGTCACTCGCGCCGTCGGTGGCAGCCTCGGCCGAGGCTTCACCGCCCCCGTCGGCGGCGAGATTCTTCTGTTCCTCGCATGCCTTCAGAAGGAAGAGCGCGAGAAGAACGAGCGCGATGGCGATGAGCGCGAAGAGCGGCCACATCCACCATGGACGCTTCTTGCCGTCGTCTTCCTTCTTCTTCTCGGCGTCCTTCTTTTCTTGTTCCTTCTTCTTCGCAGCCTCGGCGGTAGTGGAGGCGTCCGCGGCGGTAGCGACCGGTGCCGAGGCGCGCGCCGCGACACTGCCGGCCGCGACCGCGGCGTCCTTGTCCTTGAACGCCTTGCCCCAGTCCTCGTAGCCGAAGACGTACTCGGCGCGACCCGCCATGGAGCGCGGGGAGGCGCCCCAGTTGATGACGTAGAGCTTCTTCGTGGACTCCGAGTAGAAGTAGTTGCCGCGTGGGTCGTGCGTCCCTGGCTCCTCGGCATCGACCGACGGCACCGTGAAGGCCGCCTTGTACTTGTCGAAGCCGCTGTCCTTCGTGGCGAAGACCTTCGCGACGCGCTCGAGCGCGCTCTTGAAGTCCTTGATCGCAGTGTCGACCTCGGCCGGGTGCTTGGCGCGCGCCTCCTCCAGCGGAAGCAGGTTCGACAGATCCCAGCGCACCGTGACCGGCAGGCTCTCGGAGCCCTCGGTCTCCGGGACGAGGAGACGTCCGTCGAAGAACTTCGCTTCGTTGAGATCGACGGCAAGCTTCCAGATCGAGACGCCGCCGACGAGGTTGGGGAGCCAGGTCGCGTTCGGCCCATCATTCATGCTGCTGCTGCTCACGTGACGACCTGTGCTTTCACCTTCACCGCGTTGTTCGTCTGGACCCGGCAGAGAAACGACGCCGGTCTCTGGATGCGTGACCCGGTCGGGTCGGAGCTGGGCGTGCGCTCGTGCACGAGGGAGTCGTAGACCTTCGTGTGGTCGATGCTCTCGAAGCGCACACGCTCGAGCTCGGAGGTCATGATGGCCGCGAGCAGCGGCGCCGCCTTGGTGATCATCTCGCCGTCGAGGCTCGCGTCGTGCGCGAGCGTGTAGAACTGCCGACTCACCTCGAGCCCGACCCGGATCTTCGCCTCCGCATCCATCTCGGCGCGAAAGAAGAAGTTGAGCCCGCTCGCGAGCGTGAACGCGCCCTCGGCCTTCGGATCCTCGGCGGCGAGCATCGTCCCGAGCTCGGCGAAGAACAATCGAAGCGGAAACGTCCGATCGCTCGGCCGCGCACCCAGGATCGAATCATCCAAGATATCGCCGAGCACGATCCGGTTCAGCAGCGCCTGACTCCCCGCCGTCGCCGCAGGGGGATGGGGGGTCTCCGACGTGCCCGTGCCCGATCTCTCGGATCCGACGAGCTCGGACAGCACGCGCACGAAATCGCTCCTCTCCACGGCGGAGAGCACGGCCTCCTTCATGCGCTCCTCGTTCATCGTCATCGCGCTCAGCCGCGTCCCGTGTCGAAGACCCCGGTATCGAGCCAATATTTGTCGTCCGCCGCCGTTTTCAAGGACAGAACGAAGTCCGTCGACTCGAAAGAGAACTGGTTCTTCTGGCTCGTGACTTTCCCGACCTGGATGTTGCCGTCGCGGGTGAGGTCGAAGGTGATCGACACGCGGTCTTCGAGGAGCGCGGCCTCGACATCGGCGTTCGCCGGCCTTACCTCGAAGAGGGGCGAGCCCTCCATCTCCTGCGAGTCGACGTTGCGGAAGCCAATCCGCATGCCGTGGGTGTAGACGAACGGCGGGCTCGAGGTGCCCTTTCGGAACAGCTCGTTCGCGCGCGCGATGTGAGGCTCGGTGTCCTGGTAGAGGCCGTAGATCGGCTTGTCGGGCGCGGGGGCGATCGTGTCGATCAGGAAGCCCGGGAGCTTGTTCTTGCTCGCGAGGTGGAGCACCGACGCGCCCGCGGTCACCGTCGACTTGGGATCCTTGATGTGCCCGCGATCTTTCCACTTGGACGGGTACCACTCGCCGACGCGGTAGCGCGCCATCGACTTGATCCGCGGCGGCGGCACAGGCATCTCCTTCGTGAAGAGATCCTTGATGCAGGGCAGGGCGGCGGTGCGACCGGCGAGCACGAGAAGATCGACGTCGAACTGCGCGAGGATGTCGGCGTAGCGTCGGAGCGGCTCGCGCAGCACGCGCTCGACCGCCCGCTCCACCTCGCGCGCGTCGAACTTGAGGAACAGGTTCTCGATGCCGGGGAAGCCCTCGATCTCGCTCTCTAGGAAGCGATCGGCCTCGCCGAGCACCTGGGCCGAGATCCCCGGCAGGCCGAAGATCTCGAAGACGTAGGTGAGCAGGTACATCTTCTCGGGCGCGTGGTCGGGCAGCGCGAAGCCCTCGGCCACCGACCAGTAGCAGCGGGAGAGCGGCAGCCAGAGATAGGGTACGAGCCGCGCGCGCAGCGTGCGCCACGCCGAGCCGTGACCGGCGTCGCCGGCGCCGAAGAGGTGGAGCAGCTTGCCCTTCGCCTCCTGGGTCGGGAGCTGCGCGACGATCTGCGGGAAGATGACGTCCTCGACGATCGCGCGGCACACCTCGTCGCCGGCGATGCCGACGCCGTCCTGGAAGAGCCGCGTGATCGAGAGCGACGTGCCCGTGCCGGGGAGCTTGTCCTCGTACTCGGCGATCATCACGTCGCTCGTGCCGCCGCCGATGTCGACGGACGCCACGCGTAGCTTGCCGGTCGAGCTGCCGTCCTTCGGGACGTGGCCGTAGACGGAGATGAACTCCTCCATGCTGCCCGAGAAGGTGCCTTGCGCCTCCTGGTGCACGAAGACCATCTGGGCGGCGAGCGCCTCGTCGACGAAGAGGAACGGCTCGAACTGGCCGCTCGCGCTGTTGAAGTTGGGCCGCAGGTCGGGGCGAATGTTGAGGACGTGCGAGGTGAGGATGACCGCGTTGCGGACGAGCGCCTCGTAGATGTTCCGCTCTTCCGTTCGCATCGCGGACGGATACGTGAGGACGAGGTGCTTGAGGATGCGCGGGTTGGCCTCCTTGCCCTGGAACATCCGGTACTGCGCGCCATTGATCTGCGCGAACGCCTGGCACAGGATCTCGACGATCGCGAAGAGCATCATCGAGCGCGGCGCGTAGCGCGGGTCGGCGGGAGTCTGCGGGCCGTCCTCGCGGAGGAACGTGCCGCCCGAGTCCTCGGGGAGGTACTTGAGGATGCGACCGAACACCGGACGATGCTCGCCGCCGCCCTGCGGCCCCGACGAGACCTGACCGATCTTCTGCGCGAAGTGCCAGCGCTCGTCGGTCTGCCGCTCGTCCCAGAGGTATCGCTTCGGTCCGGACAGCGTGCACTGGTAGCGATGCGGAGTCTCGAGCGCGCGGTCGAGTGCCTCCCGGCCCATGCGCGCGACGCTCGGCCACTGGAACGAGTCGCCGGTGGCGGTGGGGAACACCGCCTTGTCCCACGGGCTCGGAAGGAAGGTGATGCGCGAGTCGAAGCTCTCCTGGCTGGTCTCGGTGGGGTTCGAGAGGTTGCGCATCTCGAGCGGCACGCCGAACACGCCGGAGTCGCGGCCTTCGACGAGAAGCGCGGTCGAGCGCGAGTTGCCGAGGTCGAGCACGAGCGACACCGAGATCGGCTGGGAGGTCTCGATGCGGGAAAAGCGAATTTTTGGGAGGAGGGGAGCGAGCGTCTCGAGCAGCGCCGCCAGCTTGAAGAGCGCCTTGTCGATGCCGGCGCGCTCGAGGCGCCGGACGAGCTCTCTCGTCTCGGGGTGGTCGAAGAACTGCGCCACCTCGTTCTTGTCGAGCGCGCGGAAGGGCCGGCCCTCGTCGTACGCGGCGTCGAGGTGGCGCCCTTGCGTGGTGCCCTGCTCGAGGGTGTCGACGGCCATCACGGCGCGGAGGCCGCCGCCGGCCGTCTCGGCGAGGTAGACCTGCACCGCGAACGGGCACGAGAGCTGGTAGGGGACCGGGAGCCAGCGGTTCGAGAGCTCCGCGAGGTGGTCGTGGGCGGAGATCTCGACGTCGGGCTCCTCGCCGGCGATCGCTCGCCTCACCGAGAACGTGCTCGGACCGCCTGGGCCGGGCTTGCCGGCGCTGGGCCCGCCTGGGCCTGCCCCAGCCTGCATCACCACGAAGCTCGACACCGTGTCGGGGAGCCCGCGCGGCATCGCCACGTCGTGGAGGATGATTCCCGTGTTGAAGAACAGCTCGAGGACGTCGATCGAGGCAGCGCGATGCGCCGGCAAAACCGCCTCGCCCACCGCGCCCCGCGCCTCCGATTCGAGGTCCGGGCTGCTCCCGAGGGAGACCTTCTTCTTCACCATGTCGCGACCCCGATGCTAACCGACCTTCGGGAGGTTGTGTCGTGTGCGCTGCACACGACCTAACCGACCTGCCACCGACGTTTGTTGCGGTTTGTTGTCCGTCTTGGGTTCAGCGTTCTCCAATGGCGTTGATGAAGAAGTCGCTTTTCTTGTTAGGCATGGCCTCCGTGCTCGCGGCGTCGGCTCCGGCGTCCGCCGAGCCCGCTCGGCTGGAGGTCCAGGAGGTCGCCGACACCGGATCGATGCCGAAAGGCGCGATGCTGTCCCACGACGGCAAGAAGTTCTACGTCACGAACTTCGGTCAGCTCGACAAGCGCAACGTCACCATTTACGACGCCCATACCCTTGCGCTGATCGACCAGATCGACGTGCCCGGGGTGATCGTCGAGAGCGCGCTCTCCGCAGACGGAAAGACGCTCTTCATCTCGAACTTCCGCCGCAACTCGGTGATGTTCGTCGACCTGGCGTCGAAGAAGGTGACGCACGAGATCAAGACGGGGACACACCCGAAGGTCCTCGTGGCGTCGCCCGACGGCAAGAACCTCTTTGCGGCGAACTGGGCCTCGAAGTCGGTGTCGCAGATCGACATCGCGACCGCAGAGGTCGTCCGCGTGCTCGACGTCGGCAAGCAGCCGCGCGGGATGGCGATGACGAAGAGCGGCAAGCTCTTCGTCGCAAACTTCTTCGGCGACTCGATCGACGTCTTCGAGGGCAAGGACTTCGAACAGACCCATCGGCTCTCCACCTGCAAGGTCCCGCGCCACCTCGCGCTCTCGCCGGACGACAAGACGCTCTACATCTCTTGCCTCACCGCCTCGCAGCTCCATGCGATGGACGTGGCGACGGAGACCGTGACGCACAAGGTCCAGATCGGCAACGCGCCGAAGAGCATCGACGTCTCGAAGGACGGTCGTTTCGTGTATTCTGCAGATTACGGCGAGAGCCGCAGCATGTCGGTCGTCGACACGCACGACTGGACGTCACGCATCTTCAAGATCCCCGGGATGGACCGCGGATCGGGCGTCGCGGTCGGCCCCGACGGCAAGCACGCGCTCGTCACCGGCTGGTACGACCGGCACATCTACCTGGTCGGCTTCGAGGGCTCGGGCGGTCACCCCGAGGAGTCGAAGAAGAAGATGCGCCGCTGGCAGGGCCTCCCGTTCCACGAGGACGGCGGCAACGGCGCGTGAACGTCTCGCCAGCGCACATCAGGGTGCGTGTGCCTAACAGTGGGGTAGGCGCGCACGCAGGGCGTCCGCGCGCGTGACGCCATTTTTTTCACGAGTGCCGTGTCACACTCGGAGCGCGGCGGCCGATGTCGCCCTGTGCACGTCCCGATGAGCACCGTCACGAAGCCCGCGACCTCCGGCCCGTTCGACCCCGACCTGCGCTCCGCGCTCGTCGCGATGGTGCGCAAGCGCGTACCCGAGAGCGAGGTCGAGGACATCGTGCAGCAAGCGCTCGCGGAGGCCATCGAGTCTCCCCACGCGCCGACGGACAGCGAGTCGCTCCGCCGATGGATCTTCGGCGTGGCGAAGAACAAGGTCGTCGACTACCACCGCCGCGCGGGCCGCGAGAGCTTCGACCTGCCGGACGTCGAGGGCACGCCTGCGCCCCACGTCGAGGCCGACCTCCTGCGCTGGGCCGAGAAGAACCTCCCCGAGGGCGCCGAGAACAAGAAGACCCTCGACTGGATGCTCCGCGAAGGAGACGGCGAGAAGCTCGAGTCGATCGCCGCGTCGGAGAAGCTGCCGCCGCCGCGCGTGCGCCAGCGCGTCAGCCGCCTTCGTCGCCATTTCAAGGAGAACTGGCAGCGCGAGGTGGCGATGCTTGCCGCCCTCGGCGTGATCGTCAGCGCCGTCGTGTTCCTCGTCCTCCACAAGAAGGACCCGGAGATCATCACCCACGAGGTCACGGACCCGCGCGCCGAGCCGATGCGTCGGCTCGCCCTCGAGAAGTGCGCGACCGGCGAGTGGAAGCCGTGCGTCGACGGGCTCGACGAAGCACGTCGCCTCGATCCGGCCGGCGATGCACGCCCCGACGTGCAGCAGGCACGTCAGGCCGCGGGCAAGGCTCTGAGCCCGCCGCTGCCGCCCGACCTCGCGCCTGTTCCGTCGGCAGTGCCGACCACGGCGCCGCCGAACCCGTCGAGCAACCTGTCGCCCACGCCTTCGCCGATCGACTCGGCCTTCACGAAGACGATGCGCAAGGAGGACCCTTCGCCGAAGGCGAAGCCGCAGTCGACGGAGGCGTTCACGCCGACACCGCCGCCGTCGGCAGCCCCGGTGCCGACGCCCCTCCCGGACTCCAAGACCGAGCTCGCCCCGAGCAAGATGCAAGCGCCGGTCGCCAAGCCTCAGGGCAAGAAGCCCACGCCGACCAAGGCCGGCGCCGACTCGTTCGGTAGCGATTTCGGGTCCAATTCCCTCGGCGGAAGCGGCGGCGACGGCATCAAGAAGTAGGGCGTGCTACGAATAGCGGTGTGAACTTCGCGAACGTGGCGCGCACGCTCGGCGCCATTCTTCTCTTCTCGTCCACTGTCGGCCTCGTCGGCTGTAGCTCGAAATCAAAATATAAAACATTATGAAATAGGATCTCTCA
>JANXVA010000160.1 GCA_025351875.1 Myxococcales bacterium
GGCGCGCGCGCTCTTTCGACGAGAAGCGGAGCCTCGGGGACCTCTCCGAGCGCCTTTCTGAAGCAGCAGAGGAAGCCTACGAGCGCGCAAATCCAGAACCTCCAGCCTCCCGGGCTGAGGTCATCAAGCGACGCCTGGCCATTTCGCTCGAGTGGAGTCTCACGGACGCGGAGACGACGCTTGCCTGCGAGGTGCTCAAGGCGGCGGCGATCGAAATGGACCACGGCGTCGACGTGAACGTCGCTTTCGGCGGCGATGAATACGGAATTCAGGCAAAGCACTTCCGTGATCTTAGGCGACGACTCATTGGCAACTAAGCGACGGGAATTCCGCTCCGCCACGCCACACCCGCACCCCTGAATCTCTCTTCCGGAGCCAACGATGCGAAAGACTTTCCTCATCGTGGTACTTGCGATCGCCCCGGCGATCGTCGTCGCCTGCAACGCGGAGCAGTCCTCGTATACGAGATACGCCCAGCCGGACTACGCGGACGCCGCGACCACCGGCGGTCTCCTTATTGGTTGCGACACCTACGACCCCGCGAAGGTCTACGCGTTCGGCATTCTGACGCCGAGTCGGGGTGGCGAAAATACGGCTACCGCCGATCTCGAGACGGGCAACTGGTGCGGCATCGTGAACGACAGCCTCGAGTCAGGCGGGGGGCCAGCCAAGCACGCGCGCCCTGCGCTACGTCCCGATGGCAGACTCCTCTACGCTCGTCGGGGTCAGGATCACCACGTCTACGTCTTCGCACGAGATGCGAATCTCCTCTACGGCGGCTCGCAGTACGGATGGAGTTTCAAAGACGGCGAAGCTGCAGTCGACAATGACGCCCCGGTCGCGACCGCGTGCGCTGGCGTGATCAGCGGCGTTCTCATCTGGCCCGACAGCGGCGAGGCAGCGGTGAGGTGCAACGGCGAGCTCATCGCGAAGGACGGCCGAAGGATCGCTCCGAACGGCCTGGTCCACAGCCTCGGATTCACATCGCACGCTCTCGCCACCGTTCTGATAGACGCCTCCGCGCCATCGAGGCTCGCCATCTTCGATGGGACGGGGACGCCGACGCCTTTTCCGACGGCGCCGAACGTTGGGCGGGTCTTCGGCGTACGCGCGCGGGCCGACGGGTTCCTCGTCGCGGTGGCGCACCCAGCGACTGGGGCCGCCGAGCTCTGGCAGTACGGTTTCGATGGCATGGCGAGCCGAATTGGCGTCTATGCCGCCATCCCGTGGGCGCAGCGCATCGACTCCAGCAGCGAGCTCCCCGACGCGCTGTCCCGAGACTCGGCGATCGACGCAGCCGGCACGCTCTACCAGATCGCGGGCGCTGCATCGACGCGAGATGGCTCGGACCGCGCCTACGTCGTGCAGAGAGCAGGAAGAGCAAGGCGGATCGGACGGGCAAGGAGAAGACCTAACGCCCGTTTCGCGACAATCGTCGAAGAACCTTCCATCATCGACGGACACGCCGACTATTTTGGCAGGTTGGAGGTAGCCTCGGAAGAGCGACTCCTCCACGAGCGCGCCGCCGCACACACCGATGACCGCGAAGATGACCCGCTCGCTCAGGCTGTAGTGGGCGATCGTCCCGAGGATCCCGCCGAGCGTCTGCTCGCCCGAGGCCACGATGGCGCCGAGGATCAGCACGGCGCACAGCGCGAAGCCGGCGAGACCGCGAGGAACGTCTCGCGTCACCGTGTCGAACCTCCAGCCGAGCGATCGGAGCGTCGTCTTCCCGAAGCGGAGGAGACCGAGGTTGAGGATGAGGCCTACATCGAGGGCGCCGAGGAGACCGGCGACGAGCGCGAACGACTTCCAGCCGGAGCTGAAGATATTGTCGCCCAGCAAGGTGCCGCCCACGATGCCCATACCAACCAAGAACAAGAGGACCGCACGGAGGAAGACGAGGCCGAGAGCGTGAACGATCCGTCTCGAGCTACCCAGAGTCCACCGCGCAGGCATTTCGGTCGTCAGCATTGGCGTCATGCCCTACACGACGCTGGCCGGACGCTACTGTGACGATATTTCGATGTCGCCCGAACGGGTGACGCTGCGTAGGATCCTACGCCTCGCGCCGACGGCGCGACCGACCTCATCAAGTTCTTTGAGGCCGACTACCTGGCGAACGACGCCTAGCACTACTGCGGGAGGTTCATCCTCGACGCGCGAGTGCGTGAGGCAGCGGCGGCGCGCGAACGGACGCCGGAGCCAGGCATAGCGGGCACC
>JANXVA010000186.1 GCA_025351875.1 Myxococcales bacterium
AGGCCGACGACAGCGACGCGCTCGCCCGCGGGATGAAGAGCTTCTCCGTGCGCGCCAACCGCCTCTTCAACACCGCGGCAAGGCGCGGGCGTGGTCGCGTGTGGGCCGATCGCTACCACCGGCGCGATCTCACGAGCCCGCGCCAGGTGCGCAACGCGCTCGTTTACTGCCTCTCGAATTACAAGAAGCACCAGCACGTCACGAGCGGCGCACCGCGCATCGACCCCTGCTCATCCGCGCGATGGTTTCAGGGGTGGACCGCGATTCGCGAGCACGACGACGGCCCCCGTCCGACCGAGCGAGCGCGCACGGTGCTCTTGCGCACCGCGTGGCAGCGGCACGGCTTCATCCACCCGGGCGAAGCACCACGCACGCCAAACTGAAGAGGCCACGCCAACTCGGGACCCTCGCAGCTCTCTTTCTCCGCATCCGACAGCTTGCGCGAACCGAAGGCGCGGCTCTCGATGCGAGAACCTCCGCGCGGAGGTCGACTTGCGAGGGCCGCCGCGTCGACATGCCTCCGCGGGAGGCGACCTGGCCGGCGTGATTCGCCGTTCGGCGCTGCGCGCCGAAGACCAGTCTAGGTCGGCGCGCCGAAGACCAGTCTAGGTCGGCGCGCCGAGGACACGCCTGGGTTTGGGGTTGGGCGTGATGCGAGCTGCTAAAAGCCGATGATGAGGGCGGCGGCGCCCGTCAGGAGGGTGAGGGACTTGCTGTCGCTCGTCGCGCCCTCGGGGAGGCCGCTCGCGAACGCGATGCCGCCGCCGCCGTCGAGGCCGAGCTCGAGCCCAACCGCCGGGCCGAAGACGTGGCGATAGCCGACGCGACCGCGCACGTTGACGACGTTGAGACCGAGCTTGGTGCGCCCGTTCACGTAGCGCTCGAAGCCGGGGCCGATGCCGAGGTAGATCTGGTCGGTCGCGTACGTGTTCAGCGGGATGCGGTATTCGATGCCGACGAACGCGAGCGGTCCGCCGAACGCGCCGATCTCGCCCGTCGTGCCGAAGCCGACGTAGCCGCCCTCGATCAGGAACGTCATCGACGACGACCACGCGTAGCGGATCGACGCGCCGACGGCGAAGCCGTTGTCGCTCGTGTTGCCGTCGGAGAAGTAATAGCGCGGCATGTGGAGGAACGGTCCGACCGCCCAGCCCGTGCCGTAGCGCAGGGGTGAGTTCTCGGCGGCGTCGGCGACGCGCTCCTGCTCCGCGTAGTAGTCGTACCCCTTCTCCTTCTCGCCACTACGCGGTCCGAGAACCTTGTCCTCTTGCTGCTTCGCTTCGCGCTTCTCGCGCGCACGCGTGGAGGATGCGGTCGAGTCGCCGGAGGTCTTGCCGCCCTGCGTGCCGAGCGCGAACGAGCCGCCTGCGTGCAGGCTCTCGTCGCTCTCGCGGAACGACTCCGCAGTCTTGCTGCGGTTCGCCTCTTCGAGCCTGGCCAGGCGATCGCGGATCTGTTCTGCGTCGGGCGCATCGGGGCGCGCCGTGAGGTACGCGCGGTAGTCGTCGATCGCGGGGAACGGATGTCCGAGCTTCTCGTGGCAGAGGCCACGATCACGACGGAGCGTAGGCTCGATCGTGACGTTCACGGCGTTGTCGAACGCTGGAAGGGCGCCCGCGCAGTCACCTGCGCGTGCACGCTGTCGTGCGACGCTCGCGTCGGTCCCTCCCGCTTCTTCGCGTCGCAATGCGAATTGGCTGTTCGATTTGTTCTGCCCCGACGGCGAAGGCGGCGCCGCATGGGCGGCCCCCGCGCTGAGCGCAGTGACGAGGAGGGTGGTGGCGACGAGGAGCCGCTTCCGCAAACGCATGAAAGAAGGCTACGTGAACCGCAGCGCTCACTCCAAATAACCAGGGAACACCCGGCGCCAACTGGCCGCGCAGCAACCGGAGGCGGGCGTCGAGAGTCGAGCTACGGCGTCGGGACGGGCGCCGGGGCCGGACGCCGCAACGAGACGGGGCCACCGTCGCGAACGATCGCGGCCGGGCCGGCATCGCCCGGGCGGCCCGCGTCCCCCGCTCCGCCGTCCTTGGCGCCGCCGTCGGCGTCGGCGGCCTCGAGCGACTCCTTCGTCGACCACGTGATGCGGCCGAAGCGCGACGCCTTGTGGAAGTTGCCCTGTCCCAGGATCGGCGACCAGCCCGTGCCGCCGTTGTTCTCCATGGCGTAGAAGTTCATGCGCCACGAGTCGCCGGGCTTCGGCGGGCGGTTCTTCGCGCCCTTCTCGAAGGCGGCCCAGGGGATCGCGGCCTCGACCGTGTAGCCCTGGTCCTTGTCGCCAGGCTTGTCGATCGTGCCGTGCACGACGACCGCCGACTTCATCTTCGGGTCCCAATCCTCGTGGCCGAACGGGCCTTGGGGCTCGGTCTTCGGCGCGTTGTACCCGTCGAACTGGCTCTTGAAGACGCGGTTCGCCGGGTTGATCTGGAGCTCGTAGTAGTCGCGATTGTCGCCGTCACCGTCGGGATCGATCATGATCTCCGCGGTGTCGTGGTTCCACGTCATCGGCTGCCCGGTGACGGTCCAGTCCTTCGGTTGCGAGGCCTTGTCGGTGAAGAAGCCGAGCACGTCGGCGTCCTTCACTTCGATGAGGACATATAGATTGTCGCTGTCCCAGGCGACCTTCGCGCTACCGGTGACGGGGTACGAGGCGGCGTTACGCCCCGACCCCACGTCGACAAAAGGGCCGGTGCTCGCGGCTGCCCCCCACGCGGCTTCGTCGCCGCGTCCGTCGACCACGATCTTGTCGCCCGCGGCGAGCTTGATCGGGAAGAGCTGAGGGATGTCGTTCACGCCGTGCTTGGGCTCTTCCTTCTTCGGAGCTACGCCCGTCTTGATCTTGGCGATGATGGCGCGGTTGTCGCCGTCGGTCGGGCCGTTGACGATGCGGAGGCGCGCGTCGCCCTTCCAGATGCCGACGTAGAAGACCGTGTCGGGCCCGCGGAGGTCCGTGGGCATCGTGAACGACTGCTCGTCGGCGTACACCTTCCCGCGCTCCCAGCGATCGGGACCGAGCACCTGGTGGTTGTTCTTCAGCTCGCGCAGCGGCCCGCTGGTGTCGAGGTTCTCGGGCTTGTCGTAGCCCTCGTGCTGGACGTGCGTGAAGAGCTGCCAGCCCTCCTCGATCGGGTCGTCACAGCGCCAGTACGTGGTGACCGTCACCTTCGTGCCGGCGGGCGCGAGCTCGGGGACGGCTTTGTAGCCGACCACGTGCACCTTGTTCTCGAAGTTGATGTCGACCTTCTTCGCGTCGGCCGGGACGGCGTCGAGGATCTGCGCCTTGAGGCGCTCTCGATCCTCGGCGCTGATCCCCTGCTTTCCGCCGACGCATGCGGCGCTCGCGAGCGAAAGCGCTCCCGTGAGCGCGAGAACCAGAGCGATCCGTGAAGTTCGAAGCATCACAATCTCCTAGCGACGGTTCTTCTTGCGCGCGTCCTTCTCACGCTTGCGCTGAGCCTTCTTGGCGTTCTTCTCCTTCTCGGAGAGCGCCTTCATCTTCGTCATGCTCTCGGGCGGCGGACCGCCCATTCCGGCCATCCCCGGGAAGCCGGCCATGCCGGGGAAGCCCCCCATGCCCGGAGGCATTCCGGGAAAGCCGCCCATCCCGCCCATGCCGGGGAAGCCGCCCATGCCCGGGAAGCCGCCCATGCCCGGCATGCCGCCCATGCCCTGCATCTGCTTGGCCATGTTGCGCATGTTCTTCATCTGGCCGAGCTGCTTCATGCCCGGGAGGTTGCCGAGCAGGCCGCCCATCCCGCCCATGCTGCCCATCATCTGCTTCATGAAGAGGAAGCGCTGAACGAGCTCGCTCACCGCCTGCGCGGGGAGGCCCGAGCCCTTCGCGATGCGCGCGACGCGGCCGGGATCGCGGATGAGAGCGTTCGGATCCTTGCGCTCGAACGTGGTGAAGCTCGAGATCATCGCCTCGATCTTCACGAGCTCGCGGTCGTCGAGGTTCACGTCGGTCGGCAGCTGGTCCATGCCCGGGATCTTCCCGACGATGTCCTTCAAGCTGCCCATCTTCTGGATCATCTTGATCTGCGCGAGAAAATCATCGAGGGAGAAATCTCCCTCGAGCATCTTCATCGCGTCTTCGGCGGCCTTCTCCTGATCGACGACTCCTTCGAAGTCCTTCATCAGGCCGACGACGTCGCCCATGCCGAGCACGCGGCTCGCCATGCCCTCGGGACGGAACTCCTCGAACTTGTCGGTGCCCTCGCCGACGCCGGCGAAGCGGACCGCCGCGCCGGTGACTTCCTTCACGCTGAGGGCGGCGCCGCCGCGCGCGTCGCCGTCCAGCTTCGTGAGGATGACGCCGGTGAGGCCGAGCGTGTCGTGGAAGCCCTTCGACACCTTGACGGCGTCCTGGCCGATCATCGCGTCGACGACGAGGTAGATGTTCTGCGGCTCGGTCTTCGACTTGATGTCGGCGAGCTCCTGCATGAGCTTCTCGTCGATCGCGAGGCGACCGGCGGTGTCGTAGATGATGACGTCACAACCGAGCTTCTTGGCCTCGGCCTCGGCTCGCTCGCAGATCGTGACCGGAGATTCTCCGGCGATCGAGAAGACCGGGACGTTGACGCTCTTGCCGAGGATCTGGAGCTGCTCGACGGCGGCCGGGCGCTGCATGTCGGCGGCGACGAGGAGCGGCTTGTGGTTGTCCTTCTGCAGGAAGCGCGCGAGCTTCGCGGTGCTCGTCGTCTTGCCGGAGCCCTGGAGGCCGACCATCATGATCTTCGTCGGGCCGGCCCCCGTCTCTGCGAACACGAGCGCCGGACCCTCGGCGGTCATGAAGTCGATGAGCTCGTCGTGGCAGATCTTGACGAACTGGTCGGCCGCCGAGACCTTCATGGCCTCGCCGCCGTGGCCCTTCGCCTTGACGCGGACGACCTCGCCGAGCGCCTTGTCCTTCACGCGGGCGAGGAACGCCTTCACGACGCCCAGCTCGACATCGGCCTCGAGGAGGCTGAGACGCACCTCGCGGAGCGCCGTCTCGATGTTGCTCTCGGTGAGCTCGGTGAGACCAGCGAGCCGGTTCTTGGCCTGGCGGAAGCCCTTCGCAATCGCGTCGAACATGAAGCCTTATCCTCGGCGCCGGGCTTACCACGGTCCTGCCGAGCCGGAAAGCACGCGCCCTGCGGTGTCCCCTTGCATGAGCTATCTCCGTCGAGATACATTTGTCGGGATCCCCCTTACTCGGAGGTTGCATGCGATTGGACAAGGGTCAGCGTCGTGGGCTCGCATTCCTCAGTCTCTTGCTCGTGGCTGGCGCGAGCTCTGCCGCGCGAGAGGCGCGCGCGGAGGTCGACACGTTCGGGACCGGAGACGGGCACGGCGGGGCCTACGTCGCGGCCGCCGCGGACGAGGTGCTCAACGCGTATGCACCGCTCACAGTCGATACGGTCGCCGGAGCGACGACGCTGACCTTCGGCACGACCGTCGGCACCGGCGCGTTCGCCGTCGGCGACCTCGTGATGATCTGGCGCGCCACGGGAGTCACCGCGGCGGAAGCACCCACCGCCAGCGCGGCGAGAGTGGATCTCGCGACGGCGTCGGGCGGGCGCGTCGGCAGGTTCGAATTCGCACGCGTGCAGGCCGCGACCGCGACGACCGTCACGACGACGAAGCCGCTCGTCTCCGCGTGGGCGAAGGACGTCACGCAGGTGGTGCGTGTCCCCGAGCTCACGACGGTGAGCGTGCCGGCGGGAACGAGCCTCGCGGCGGCGCCGTGGCAGGCCTCGGGTAGTGGCTTCGCGGGAGGCATCCTCGTGCTGCTCGCGAACGGCGTCGTCACGCTCGACGGTCGCATTCATGCCGACGCGCGCGGCTTCCGCGGCGGCGAGAAGGACATGAACAGCGATCTCCACGCGCTCGGCTGCTCGGCAAACGACGACACGGAGGCGAACGGCTACGCGGCGAAGGGCGAAGGCGTCGCGGTCACGACGTTCGGCGGCGCGACGCACGGCGGCCGCGGCAACCGCGCGAACGGCGCGGGCGGCGGCAACTGCGCAGAGAACGGCGGAGGCGGAGGCGGTGGCTTCGGCGGCGGCGGTGCGGGAGGCAACTCGGTCGTCGCGCAGGCGCGGTCGGGCCTCGGCGGAACGGGGCTCGACTACTCGCTCCTCACGCGCATCACGATGGGCGGCGGAGGAGGCTCCGGCGAACAGAAGAACGGCGTCGGCAGCGGCGGAGGCGCCGGCGGCGGCGCGCTCTTCGTGCGCGTGCGATCGATCGCGGGCGCAGGCATCCTGAGCGCCGACGGAGAGGCCGCCGCAAACGCGGGCCTCGCCGGGATCGAGAGCGACGGCGCGGGCGGCGGCGGCGCAGGAGGCAGCATCCTCGTTCGCGCGGTCGACAGCGTCACGTGCGCGAACGCGGAGACGAAGGGCGGCAAGGGCGGCAACACCGACGTGCTCGCGACGATCGGCCTCTTCGGCGCAGGCGGCGGAGGCGGCGGCGGACGTGTCCTCATCCAGGCGAAGACCAGCGCGGCATGCGCGGCGAACGTCGACCCCGGCGCGGGCGGAACCTCGGGCAACGCCGGGGCGGTCGCGGCCGCGGGCGTCGTCGGGCAACCGGAGCCGGTGCCGGCGCCCGGCGGTGCGTACTGCTTCTCGAACCCCGCGTCGGATCCGCAGTGCGCGAACCCGAGCCCCGTCTGCGATCCCGCGAGCGGCTTCTGCTTCGGATGCTCCGGGCCCTTCGGTGGCGGCTCGGCGCGCGCATGTCGCGTCGCGGTGCAGCCGGTGTGCGCGCCGGGCGGCGCATGCAACGCGTGCGACGGCGACTTCGGAACTGCCGCGGCATCGCAATGCCAGCTCACATCGAGCCCGTTCTGCTTCCTCGCGGGACCGACCGCCGGCTCGTGCGGCAAGTGCACGGCGGACGCGGACTGCGCGGGCGCGGGCCACGGCGGCAGCCTCTGCAACGTCGCCTCCGGCACGTGCGGCACTCCGTGCGTCGACGACACGCAATGCAAGGCGGGCAAGGAGTGGTGCGCCGCGGGCGTCTGCATCCCGAAGACCCCCAACGGCGAGCACGTCCCCGCACAAGCACCGATCAACGGCGACTGCACGGTCGAGAACGGCAAGCGCGTGTGCCTCTCGGCGGTCTGCGAGATGGATGACGATCTCTGCGGCCTGAAGAACGGCTCGCCCTGCATGGGCGCACCGGAGAAGTGCCGGAGCACGATCTGCTTTCCTGGCGATCAGCTCTGCGGAAAGCCGACGGGCGAGCCGTGCGCGGTCCCCGGCGAGTGCCGGAGCGCGATGTGCACAGCAGGCGTGTGCAGCGGCTGCACGGACGACGCGAGCTGCGGCGTCGGGAAGGTCTGCGACAAGGCCAGAGGCGAGTGCGTGACGGGCGCCGCCGACGGCGGAGCGGGCGACGGTGGGACGGGTAGCGACGGAGGCATCTCCGACGCTGGCCTCCTCGAAGGTGGCGGCTGCGCGTGCAGGACGTCGGTACCGATGACGGGCTCACCGTTCGCGCTCGCCGCGGCCGCGGTGGGTGCGCTGCTCGTCGCGCGCCGAAGGCGGACGCGCTGCACGACCTCCAACAAGGACGGGCGCTGAGCCATGAAGACGCAATTCACGCTCATCGTGTCTGCTTCTGCGGCGCTCCTCTCGGTGGTGATCCCTGGCCGTGCGGTCGCGCAGGCTACCGGGTTCGCCATCGATCGCTTCGAGCCCGCCGAGCGCGGGAGCCAGTTCTTCGTGCTCGACAACCTCGACCTCCGCGGCTCGGGCAGGCCTGCGCTCGGCGCGGTCCTCGACTACGGGTACAAACCGCTCGTCGCCTACGATCTCAACGGCAACGAGCGCAGCGCCCTGGTGCGTCACCAGGCGTGGCTGCACCTCGGCGGGTCGGTCGTGCTCGCCGACCGCGTGCGCCTCGCGCTCAACGTTCCGCTCGCCGTCTACCAGGACGGCGACGCAACCAGCTTGAATGGGCAGAGCTTCAGGCCGTCCGACAAGCCGGCGATCGGCGACATCCGGCTCGCCGCCGACGTCCGGCTGGTGGGCACGAAGACCGACCCCTTCACGCTCGCCGTCGGCCTGCGCGCCTGGCTGCCCACCGGGCCGAGCGAGCAGTTCGCCGGCGACGGTTCACTACGGCTCGCGCCGCAGCTGCTCGCGGCCGGCGACCTCGGCGTCGTCACGTACGCGGCGCGGCTCGCGCTCGTGTATCGCGGACGCAACGACTCCTTCGGCGGCACGGACCTCGGCAGCGAGATGGTCGGGGCGATCGGCGCCGGCCTGAAGACCAGCGACGGCAGGTTCGTGATCGGGCCGGAGGTGTTCGCGAGCAGCGTGTTCAGCGGCACCGACACCTTCTTCAAGACGCGCACGACGCCGGTGGAGGGATTGCTCGGGCTGCACTACGACGTCGTCCCCGACGTGCGGATCGGCGCTGGCGCGGGCACCGGCCTCACGCGCGGGTATGGCGCGCCTGATTTCCGCGGGCTCCTCTCCTTCGAGTGGGCGCCCGCGTACGAGAAGGCGGAGCCGCCTCCTCCTCCCCCTCCCCCTCCGGTGGTGGTCGAGCCGCCTCCTCCGGTGGTGGTGGTGGTGCCTCCGGCCGATCGCGATCAGGACGGCGTCGCCGATCCGGTCGACGCGTGCCCCGACGTGCCGGGCGTCGCGACCGAGGACCCGAAGACCAACGGCTGTCCGCCCGACCGCGACGGCGACGGCGTCCTCGACTCCGTCGACGCGTGCCCCGACCTCAAGGGCATGAAGACGGAGGACCCGAAGACCAACGGCTGTCCCGACACCGACGGCGACGGGATCCTCGATCCGCAGGATGCCTGTCCGCAGCTCCCGGGACCGGCGAACGCCGACCCCAAGCGAAACGGCTGCCCGCTCGTGATCGTGACCGAGAAGGAGATCAAGATCACCGACCAGGTGAAGTTCAAGTTCAACAGCGCCGAGCTGCTGAAGGAGAGCGACGGGATCCTGGAGGCGGTGCGGGCGGTGCTCGCGACGCATCCGGAGATCACCAAGGTGCGCGTCGAGGGGCACACCGACAACGTCGGTGACGCTGCCTACAACAAGAAGCTGAGCGGCCGGCGAGCCGACTCGGTCATGAAGTGGCTGACCGATCACAAGATCGACAAGGCGCGTCTCGTGGCGGCGGGCTTCGGTATGGAGGAGCCGGTCGACGTCAACACCACCGATGAGGGGCGCGCCAACAACCGGCGCGTTGCGTTCTCGATCCTCGGGCGCGACGACTCCAAGAAGGCTCCTCCCGCCAAGCCTTGACCGGCCGGCGGTGGGGCGGCGATCAGATCTGGTGCTTCCGCTTGAGCGCCATGATCTGGTCGTCGCACGGCTGGAGGGCGGCGAAGCCCTCCTTGAGGAGGACCTCGGCCTCGTCGAGCTTCGCCGGCAGGGCGCGGGCGGCCTCGGAGTCGCGAGGGAGGGTGCCCTTCTCGACGGCGGTGAGGCCTTGCTCGACCTCGCTCTTGAGGCGGAGGGCCTTCGCGGTGGCCTCCGCGGAGGCGAGGCAGGCGTCGCGCGCCTTGCAGACGTCGAGGCTCGAGCAGTTGACGGCGCGGAGGGACTCGACCTGCGCGGGCTTGCCGGCGTTGTCGGCCTTGCGGAAGCGATCGACGGCCTCGACGACCTGGCGCGCCTCCTGGCGAGCGCCGGCGTCGCATGCACAATACATAGACATGCCGACGAAGACGGCTACGGCGGGGAGGGCTCTCGAGCTCACGACAGCTCCACCTTGCTCCACATCTCGCGGAGCATCTTCTCTTTTCTACGATCGGTGCGGGTGATGACGCGCGCGACGCCCCACGCGGCGAGCAGCTCGCCCTCCTGACCGAGCGCGGGGAGCGTGCTTTTGCCGGTGACGAACACGTTGCCGAGGCCAGTACGGATCGGCTCGCCGGCGAGCCCGTGCAGTTGCGTCGGCGTGACGGCGAAGCGCGGGATCATCGGCTCGGGCTCGAGCGAGCCACCGAAGCCGCGGAGGCGCGCGCGGTCGACGTGCTGCGCGCGTAGGCCCCACGCTGCCGGGCCGACGCGCGGGTCGCCCGCAGTGGCGCTGCGAAAATCCCAGAGCGGCCGGCCATCGTGAGGCGAGTCGCAGACGAGCGCATGCTTCTCGATGAAGGGAAGGAACTCGAAGAGCGTGGTGAGCACATCCTCCCGCGCGCGAGAGAGGTTCGCGCCCTCCGGGAGGATGACCTCCGCGACGAGGAGCACCGTGCCGGCGGTCGCGCCGGGCGACTGCTGGAGGTGGACGGCGCTGCGCGTAGCTGCGCCGGGGAGCAGGAACGACTCGATCGCGAGCGGGCGAGGAACGCCCTCGGGCTTGACGACGAGCGAGAGGACGAAGCGATTCTCGGTCGTGGTGAGGTTCGGGTCCTGGTCGTTGTGGGGAGGAACGAAGTCGCGCGCGAGATCGAGCACGTTCGCGGCGGGGAGATCGGAGACGACGAACGTGACGCCGACGGGCCCCTCGTCGCCGTCGATGTGGAGGCCGCGGACCTTGCCGCCCTTGTGCACGAGAGAGGTCGCGCGATCGGCGAGGCGCGTGTCTCCACCATGGGCGCGGACGCGCTCCAGGAGAAACTCGACGAGCTCGTCTTCGCCGCCCTCGAGATGACTGACGCCGCGTGTCCACGCGCCGTGGAGGCGTGCGAGGGCGAGGGCGGGCAGCTCGCCGGCGAGGTCCGAGGCGAAGCGCGCGGGCGTGGTGACGACGGCACGGAACGGATGCTCGCGCGGAAACTCGGCGAGAAAATCGGGCCCGCCGTCGAGGTACGGCAGCGTGGCGATGATGCGCGCGGTCTCGCGGCGCTCCCAGAAGCCGCCGGGCGGCAAGACGGCATCGCGTTCGAACGCGGCGTCAGCGGCGGCGTTGGTGCGCGCGAGCTCGGCGTAGAGCTCGTCGACGACGCGGCGAACCGCGGGAAATTCGCGATCGATCTCGCGCATGAAGAGCTCGTTGTCGGGGGGCACGTCGAGCCGCGTGTCGGGCGCGAGGACCTGGAGCATCGGGTCGAGGGTGCCGACGCGACGGCGAAACGCCTGCGATTGCGCGAGCTCCACGAGCACGCGACCCCACGCGGGCGACGACGCGGAGAGGAACGTGAAGGGGCGGCGCGCGAGGGTGAGGCCGTCGTAGGAGTAGGTCGGCTTGCGCCAGCCGTGACCGAGGACGAGGACACGCCACGAGCGTCGCGCGAGCAGCGCGGCGGCGGCGAGCGCGCCCACGCCTCCTCCCAGCACGATGACGTCGTAGTGCTTCGAGCTCATCGCGCGGGCTTGATGCGCACGCGCGGGCGGGCACCCGCGGCGCCCGGGCTCACCTCGACGCGCCCGTCGGCGATCCACTGGAGCACCGCGGGGAGCAGCTCGTGCTCCTTGAGGAGGAGTCGCTCGCGGAGGGTCTCCTCATCGTCGCCGTCGAGGATGGGGACGGCGGTCTGCGCGAGGATGGGGCCGGTATCGATCCCGGCGTCGACGAGGTGCACGGTGCAGCCGGTGATGCGCGCACCGTAGGCGAGCGCCTGGGCCTGCGCGTGGACGCCGGGGAACGCGGGAAGGAGCGCGGGGTGGATGTTGACGACGCGATGCGGGAACGCGTCGAGGAGCACCGGCGTGATGAGGCGCATGAAGCCGGCCAGCACGACGCACGAGGTGCGGTGGGCGCGGAGCACCTCGACGACCGCGGCGTCGAAGGACTCGCGGCTGGGGTGCGCTTTGTGGTCGATGACGACGGTGGGGATCTTGGCGGCGCGCGCGCGCTCGAGGCCCTTCGCGGCGGCGACGTTGGAGATGACGACGCCGATCTTGGCGCGCAGACGGCCTGCAGAGATGGCGTCGATGACGGCCTGGAGGTTGGTGCCCGACCCCGAGACGAGGATGCCGAGGACGAACGCGTCGGCACGCGGGGGGCTCGTCGAACCGGAGCTCACGGGAAGACCACGCGGGCTTCGAAGTCGGTGCCCTCGGGCATGCGGACGACCTCCCCGAGATCGATGGGCTCTTCACCGAGGGCGACGAGCACCTCTCGCGTTCGCGCGAGCTCCACGGCGGGGACGACGAAGGCGAAGCCGACGCCGAGGTTGAAGACGCGACGGAGCTCGTGCTCCTCGACGTGCTCGGCGATGAGCTCGAGGATCGCGGGGCGCTTCCAGCGAGCCTCAGGGAGGCGAGCGCCGAGGTGATCAGGGAGGACGCGGGGGAGGTTGCCGGGGAGTCCGCCTCCGGTGATGTGGCTCATCGCGTGAACGTCGATGCCGGCGGCGAGGACGGCCTGCACGTGGCGTGGGTAGAGGCGCGTGGGCGCGAGAAGGGCCTCGCCGACGGACTGGCCGTTCAGCCTGGCGGGGCGGTCTTGCGCGGTGAGCTTCATGGCGTCGAAGAGGACGCGTCGCGCGAGGGAGTAGCCGTTGGAGTGGAGGCCGCTCGAGGGGAGGCCGACGATGCGGTCGCCCTCCACGACGCGCTTGCCGTCGATGATCTTGGAGCGTGCGACGACGCCGACGGTGAACCCCGCGAGGTCGTATTCGCCGGCGGCGTACATGCCGGGGAGCTCGGCGGTCTCACCGCCGAGGAGCGCGCAGCCGGCTTCCTTGCAAGCTGCGGCGATGCCCTTGATGACGGACTCGGCCGTGGCGAGCTCGAGCTTTCCGGTGCCGAAGTAGTCGAGGAAGAAGAGGGGACGAGCGCCGGTGGTGATGATGTCGTTGACGCACATCCCGACGAGATCCTGCCCGATGGTGTCGTGGACGCCGGTGAGGAAGGCGACCTTGAGCTTGGTGCCGACGCCGTCGGTGCCGGAGACCATGACAGGCTCGTCGATCCCGGAGGGGACGGCGCAGAGCCCGGCGAACCCGCCGACGTCGGCGAGGACCTCGGGGATGCGCGTGAGCCTGGCGAACGGCTTGATGCGCTCGACGAGCTCGTCGCCGGCATCGATGTCCACGCCGGCTTCGCGATACGAGATCGATCCCATAGGAATCGGCTCCTTAGCTGGGGTCGCGGGTGGCGACAACCCTCGGGCCCGGGCTCGCGACAACCCCGGGGGCCGGGCGCGGCTCTCCACGAGGACGCCGCTCCTTCGCTCGCGAAGGACCTCGATACCCCTACATTTGTGGCGTCTGGACGTACTCAGCAAGCCAAGCACCGGCTCTCCCACGAGGAGGCACACCTTCGCGAGGCGGAGACCCCCGGCCTTGGTTCTTGCGAAACGGTGTCACGGGGAGGACCGACAAGACGCTCGAGGCCGTGACCGAGGCGCACTAGGACGAGATCCAGGCCGTCAACGCGAAGGGCGCCTTCTTCGTCCTCCAGCGGATCGCTCCCCTCCTCCGGAGCGGCAGCTCGGTGGTCCTGAACACGTCGGTCGTCGACGAGAAGGGCTTCCCGATGACGAGCGTCTACTCGGCGTCGAAGGCCGCGCTGCGCTCCTTCGCACGCACGCTCGCGGCGGAGCTCCTCCCGCGCGGCATCCGTGTGAACGCCGTGAGCCCCGGGCCGATCGCCACACCGATCCTCGACGGCGGCGCCACGCAGCTCTGATCGCGCGATGCGCCGATGCGCTAGGCTACCCATCGAGGTAGGTGCCGTGGCGCGACCGCCGCCGACTGTGACGTGAGCGCGCTCGCACGGCTCCTGGTCGTGCTCGTGCAGGGCATTTCGATCTGCGCGCAATGCCGGACTAGCGGCTCCCGCGCCGATCAGTTCTTGAGCGGCGTCGCGGCTGGCGCGGACTTCAGCGGCATCGGGACGTCGTGCGCGGCGGTCGTGCCGTCGCCGAGCTGGCCCGACGCGTTCGCCCCCCAGCACCGCACCTCGCCCTCGCCCATTCGCACGCAGCCGCCGTCGCCGCCCACCGCGAGCTCCACCACGCCCATCAAGCCCTGCACCGGCACCGGCTTCGAGCTCGGCTTCGATGTGCCGTTCACCAGCTGATGCGCGCGGTTGTCGCCCCAGCACGCGACCGTCTTGTTGCGCAGCCTCGCGCACGTGTGGTTCGCGCCCGCCCTCACCTCGGCCGCCGGCGGCAGACCCTGCACGAGCGCGGGCACGCGCGAGTCGGTCGTCGTGCCATCACCGAGCTGGCCGTAGTCGTTCGCGCCCCAGCACTGCACCGCGCCGTCCTCGAGCACGACGCATGCGTGCTTGCCGCCCGCGGTGATCCCCGCGACCGTCGCGCCGGTGAGCACCGGCTGCTTCGCCGCGCTCTGCCCGTGATCATCGGCGCCCGAGCAGCGGACGGCGCGCGGATCGGAGAACGCCGCACACGCGAAGCCGACGCCCACGCCCACCGCCGTCGCCACGCCGCGAAAGCCCGCGGGCTCCTGCGCATCGGCGACGCCGTCACCCCAGCAGCGAACGCCGTCGGCCACGAGCACACACGTGCGATCGCCGCCGGCCGCGACCGCCGAGACGCCCGCGAGCGCCACGCCGCCGCCGATCGCCGGCACCGACGGCGCGCTCAGCGAGGACGTCAGCCCCGTCCCGAGCTGCCCACGCGTCCCCTCGCCCCAGCACCGAACGCCGCCGGCCGAGAGCGCGCACGTGTGATGCGCGCCGATCGCGAGCTCGTCGACGGCGCCGAGCCCCGCGCTGGCGACGACAGGCCCCGGGAGACCGCGCGACGTCGTCGTTCGATCGCCGAGCTGCCCCGCGCCGTTGTCACCCCAGCACTCGAGCTCGAGCGAGGTCTTCTGCAGCGCGCACGCATGCGAAGGCCCTAGCCACACGCGCGCCCTCGCCGGCGGCTTGTGCCGCTTGCACCCGACGAGCGCAGAGGCCGCAAGCACCGCAGCCACCCCGACCACGGCACCTCGCCTCCCGGTCAATGTGCCCCGACTGCCGGCAGCACCACCGGCGCCGCAGCGAGCACGGCGGACATGATCACCTTCGCGACGTGCACGAAGATCACGATGCCGAGCACGTCGACCAGGCTCGCGATGAACGGCGTCGAGCTCGTCGCCGGGTCGAGCCCGAGGCGCTTCAGGATGATCGGCAGCATCGCGCCCACCGTGCAGCCCGTCATGACGATCCCGACCAGCGTGATCGCGACCGTGAGCGCGAAGTCGACATGCTGCTCCGGGTACATGAGCACGCGCAGGAAGCCGACGCCCGCCAGCCCGAGCCCGAGCACCAGCCCCATCCCGGCCTCGCGGACGAGGATCCGCCACCAGTCGCGCAGCTTGATCTCGCCGACGGCCATCCCGCGGATGACGAGCGTCGACGACTGCGACCCCGAGTTTCCTCCCGCGGAGATCAGGAGCGGCACGTAGTACGCAGCGCCATGAATCGCCTCGAAGACCGGGTCGTAGTGACGGAGCGCGGTCTGCGTGAAGAACTCGCCGAAGAAGAGGACGAACAGCCACACGCCACGCTTCTTGATGAAGGTCAGGAAGCTGGTGCGGAAGTACGGCATGTCGAGCGGCTCGACACCGCCCATCTTCTGCACGTCCTCCGTCTGCTCGAGCGTCAGGACGTCGATGATGTCGTCGATCGTGACGACCCCGAGGATCTGCCCGTTCTCGTCGACGACGGGCATGACGTTGAGGTCGTACTTCGCCATCTTCCGGGCGACCTCTTCCTGGTCCTCCTCGGGCTTCACGCTGAGGACATTCGTGCGCAGGATGTCGTTGAGCGGCGCGTAGGACTTCGCGAGCAAGAGATCGCGTAGCGACGCGATGCCGACGAGCTTGTCGCCCGTCTCGAGCGCGTAGACGTTGTAGACGTTCTCGTCGTGGTTCTCGGCGTGGGCACGCACCGCCTCGATCGCCGCCGCCACGGTCACGTCGGGCGTCACGTTCACGTACGCCGTGGTCATCAAGTGACCTGCGCTCGTGGCCGGCCACTTCTCGATCTCGCGGACGTCCTCCGCGCCCTCGGGGTCGATGTGCTCGAGGCGCTCGAGGATCGCGTCGCCCATCGCCTCGGGCAGGACGCTGAAGAGGTCGGCGCGATCATCGGGCGCCATCTCGCTCGCGATCTGCGCCACGCTCTCGGGCGGCATCAGCTCGGCGATCTCTTCCTGCTCGTCCCCCTCCAGGCGCTCGAAGATGGGCGCGGCGTCCGCGGCGGGCATGCGCGCGAGCAGCTCGGCGGCGTCGTCCGGGTCGAGCTCACCGACGAGATCCGCGAGGTCCTCGGGGTGGATCTCCTCCAGCAGCGCGCGCACCTGCTCCGGGTCCTCCTTGAGGAGCTGCTTCAGATCGGGGGCGAGGAGCGTGGCGAGGCGCATACGGACGCTCGCACATTACCCAACCGTGCACGGTTTCGCTACGATGCATCCCATGCGTCGAGCGATCGTCACTGTGCTCGCGTGCGCCCTCGGCCTCACGAATTCGTTCGCCTGCTCCAGCTCGACCTCGTCGACCGGCAGCAGCGGCGGAACGGGCGCGGAGGGCGGGACCAGCGGCGGGACCGGCGACGCCGGTAGCGGCGATTCCGCGGTGCTCGACGCGGGGCCCATCAACGGCTGCAAGGCCTTCGACGACCGGACGGCTGCGAGCGCGAGTCGCACGATCGCCTGGGGCTTTCCGCTCTCCCCCGCGGACCGCTGCGTCGACGTCAAGGTCGGTCAGTCGGTCACGTGGAGCGGCAACTTCACGCAGTATCGCGTCGGCCCCTCCGGCGGTGACAAGCCCAACCCGATCGCCGCCTTCGACCCCGACGCGCCGACCGTGAAGTTCACGGCCGCCGGGACCTTTGGCTTCGAATCGCCGGACGCGCCCGCGCTGGTCGGCGCGATCCGCGTCAACCCCTAGGCGTCGCCCTCTTCACTTCGAGCCATGCGCGTAGCCCCACTCGCGGAGGAGGCGGGCCATCTCCTCGGCGCCCTCGGGGTCGTCCTCGCGCGGCGCCTCGCTCGTGTCGCCGCCGCGCTCGCGAATGACGAACACGCCGACGTCGCGCCGCGGATCGATGGAAGGGAGGAACGCGGCCGCCGCGACGCGCCGTGCCTCATCGGTCGTCATGCCCGCGCGGAGCGCCGGTGCAAGCAGCCCATACGGCCCGCCGAAGACGGCCTCGGCGGGCCATCCCTCGTCGTCGAGGTAGAGGTCCCATGTCACCGGCGTGGCGGGCGGGTCGACCGTGATGTCGAAGCCGACCGCCGATGCCGCGCTCGTCGTGAGGGCGAACGTCGCGCGCTCACCGGCGAGGTTCACCGCGTCGTGACCGAGCTCGACGGGACCGATCGTGAAGGAGCTCGCCTTGCTCTTCGCGTCGCCCACTGCGATGGATCCGGAGACGCGCCGCGCCCGCGCCCCTCCGACGAAGCGAAGACGGATCGACGGGCGCTTACCGCTCGCCTCCCCTGCCGTGGCCGCGGCCGTGCCCACGACTGGCGCATTCTGCAGGGCCGCCGTCAGGCGGGCGCGCATCTCCGCCACGAGCTCGGGGCGCGCCGCCGCGAGATCGTGGCGCTCTCCGGGATCGACGGCGAGATCGTAGAGCTCCTCGCTCGCCGTCACGGTGCGATCCTTCAGCATCGTCGTGCGCGCGAGCCCTTCGCGCACGAGCAGGCGGTACTGCCCGTGCATGATCGCCCTTGTTCCACGGCCTTCCGTGACGACGACGCGCTCGTCGCTCTCCTTCTGTCCCTTCGCGAGCGACACCAGCGAGCGTCCGCTGAACCTCGGATGTGCCTCGATGCCGAGGAGCTCGGTGAGGGTCGGCGCGAGGTCCGTGTTACGAATGCGCTCCTTCACGGCGCGATCGGCGGGCAGCAGTCCGGGCGCGACGATCAGGATCGGGACGCGCGCCGTCTCCTCGTAGTTGCTGACGGCGTGGTGGTAGCGGACGGGCATGCGATCGAGCGCGGAGGTGCCGCCGTGGGCGGATGACAGCGTCTCGCCGTGATCGGCGGTGACGACCACGATGGTGCGCTCGCGCAGACCTGCGTCGGTGAGCGACTGCATGAGGACGCCGATCGCATCATCGTCCTTGGCGGCCTCGGCCATGTAGAGGCGCGCGATCTTGTCGGAGGGCCCCGCGGGCGGAGGCGGCACGCGCTGCTGGAGCGCTTCGGGCGGATCGTAGGGCTCGTGCGGAGAGTCGTAGTTCACGAACATGAAGAAGCGCGTGTCGCGATTGCCCTTGATCCACGCGATGGCGTCGCGCGTGATCTCGAGGGTGTCGCGGGTACGGAAGCGATGGTCCGTGACGCGCTCGAAGCCCATCTCGATGCCGACGGGCGCGTACCCGACCATGAAGTAGTTGTTCACGAACGCCTGCGTCGACATTCCGTGCCGCCGCGCGAGGAGCGGGAGGAGCGGCGGATCGGAGGCGTAGAAGCGCGCCGTCGCATCGGCGAAGAGCGTCCAGCTCTGGGTGTCGAGACCGAGCTCGCTCGAGCGCGCGCCGGCGAGCATGGAGACCGTGCCGGGTCGTGTCCACGAGCCGCCCGAGTACGCGTGGGTGAAGCGGACGCCGCGCTTCGCGAGATCGTCGATGGCGGGCGTGAGGCCGGGCACCTTGGGCAGCAGCGCCTCGAGCGGCGGGCTCTCGGCGGCGAGCTTGGCGGCGTCCTCCTCGTCGTCGTGGAAGCTCGCGATCACGTCGGGCCGGAGCGCATCGACGACGATCCAGAGCACGTTGTAAGGAACGCGAGGCACGGTGCGCGCGAGCAGCGTCGGCGAACCCCAGAGCGCGACGGCGGCGCCGGGCGTCGAGAGCATCTCGTCCTTCGCGCCGGCGTCGGGATCCTTCGCAGCGAGAGCCCCGGCCTCGACGCCCGCGTCCGCCTCCGCGCGGCGCACCGCTTCCCGCTGCCGCGCCGCGGCTTGCCGCTCCTCGGCCGTCGCGGGCACC
>JANXVA010000195.1 GCA_025351875.1 Myxococcales bacterium
CCCGCCCCAGGTCGGCGTCGACGGTGTCGAAATCGAGCTCGATGCGGGCCGCGTCACACTCGGCGGGACCTCGTCGGCCAGCACGTCGGATCCGGCGACACTCCTGAACGAGCTGAAGAGCTGGCGCAAGATTTCAGAGGATGTGCGCCGATCGCTCCGTCCACAGAACGAAAGCGATCTTCCAGTGCGGTTGTCGATCCGTCCGAATACGCGATGGCTCGACGCCGTCACGCTGTTCGAGGCGCTCGGTAAGGCGGGCGTCCAGCGCGTCGGGTTCGTCTTCATTGGGAAGAGCCTGCTCGTGCCGCCAGCCGAGACGAGCATCTCGCGGTACTTCCAGGAGCACCCGCAGAGCGTCAAAAATAATTCCTGGTCCAAGCCTTTCACGGCGCCCACCCGCGCGTTCCTTCAGTGTCCTGAGGTCGTGGTATCGATCGGCGCGACGAGCGGAGAATCGCTCGATCCTTCACAGCGCGGTCGCATGCTCGCCGAGCTGCCGCCGTCGATACGCGAGTGCCACTGCAAGGTCGACGTCGAGGAGGTGAAGGCCGCGCTCTGGGCGGCGTACCAGCGCTACGACAAGGCGCCCACGCTGACCCATACCGTCTTGGTCGGGACGAAGGGCGCTGCGGGGGTCGTCGCAGTGGAGGCAAGCGCGGTCGAGTCCTGGGAGAAGGTGGCGCCGCGCGTCACCGCGGCCTCCGCAAAGCACTCGCCGATCGTTCTTGGCGTCGCGACTTCACCGTGATCACGCCGGGGACGATCATCGGCGGCGACTTCCGCATCGTCGAGCCGCTCTCGGAAGGCGGCATGGGCGCAGTGTTCATCGCGGAGCAGATCTCGACCGGACGGCGTCGAGCCGTCAAGCTCATGAAGCGCGAGCTCGTCGCAGACGTTCAGCTTCGCGCGCGGTTCGCCTTGGAGGCGAAGGCCGGCGCGAAGATCGCGAGCGAGCACGTCGTCGAGGTACTCGCGGCGGGCGTGACGGATGAAGGACAGCCCTGGCTAGCGATGGAGCTGCTCTCGGGCGATTCGCTCCACGATCTCGTGACGAAGAGCGGCGGTCGCGATCTGCCCGAAGCGCAGACGATCATGGCACACATTTGCCATGCGGTCGCCGCCGCGCATCGCGTCGGAATCGTGCATCGCGATCTCAAACCAGAGAACGTGTTCGTTGCAGACAGGCAAAGTGAAGGCGCGACCTTCATGGCCAAGATCCTCGACTTCGGCATCGCCAAGGTCGTCGCGGAATCGCAGAGCGCGGGCTTCTCGCAGACGGCAGCGATTGGAACGCCGATGTGGATGGCGCCGGAGCAAGCCGATCCGCGCGGTGTGATCACGCCGCCGACGGATCTGTGGCCGCTCGGCCTCATCGGATTCTTCATGTTGACGGGAAAGCCGTACTGGCTCGTGGCCCACACGAATGCGAGCCTCGCCGCCCTCGTTCGCGAAATCGCGATCGAGCCGCTCGCCCCGGCGAGCGTGAGGGCTGCTGAGCTCGGAGTTTCAGGTCGGCTGCCAGCCGGGTTCGACGAGTGGTTCGCGAGATGCGTCCACCGCGACCCGACGCAGAGATTTGGATCGGCCGACGCCGCGAAGGAAGGCTTCTCCGCGCTGCAAGGCGGGACATTGGCCACGTCGGCGCCGCCCGGCCATTCGCCCCTGGCGCGGAGCGCGCCTCTTTCGGTCGCCGACGCATTCGCGCCGACGGGTGCGATCGCAACGACGCCGCCGGGCGCCGCCACACCCGCGATCGCCGCGGCATGGAAGTCAAATCCCGTCGTCACGCTGAGGCCTTCACGCGCGCTGCCATGGTTCCTCGGGGCCGGTGGCGTCCTCGCGATCGCCGTCATTGTCGGGCTCATCGGATTCGGCCTTCGAGCCACGAAGAAAGCCGACGGCTATCACCGCGTCAGTGAGCGCGAGATCGCACAACTGTTGCGAAACGCCGAGCTGAGCCTACCCGCGACTGGTGGGGGAGCCGGCGAGCTGCTGCGGCTCGAAGGGACCGACGCCTGGTGGGGCGCGGAGCTGCCGCTCGTCACATTCGTCTTCTTCTGCTCGCTGACGGAACCGACGTGCGCTGTGACGAGCCGCGAGCTCGATGCCCTCGTGGCGGACGGCGAGCTCCACGCGCAGGTCCGGTTTCGGCACGCCGTTCGCTCAGGCGACACGTCGGCGCGGCTCGCCGCGGAGGCGGCACAAGGCGCGTTCGAGACAGGCGGGACGCGCGCGTTCATGCGGTTCCGCGATCTGGTATTTGCGCATCGCGGGTCGGTCACGATCGACAACGTCGCCGAGTGGGCCAAGCAGACCGGCGTGCACGATGCTGACGACTACATCATCCGCTTGAAGCGAGGAGAGTGGAAGCGGAGGGTCGATGCGGATGTCGCCGCCTATGCTGCGGCGCGCATCGGCTCGCCCGGGTTTGTCTGGGCGAACTGCGAGCCCCGCGGCCTCACGGTCGGTTACGCAGGTGGGCAGCGCGACGACTTTGCAGAGTTCCTGACTGGCGGCGCGCGCGGCAAACTCGATCTCGGGAAGATGTACATCGAGCGTTGCAAGCCGTCGCGGCGCCCGATGCTCGCGCTTTCTGACGTCGAAGTCTCGCCGTTCGCCGGTGTCGGGTCCGCCGAATGGGCGAAAAAGATCGCGCTCGACTGGGCGACCTCGCTCGCAAGGCGCGACGTCGAGGCGCTCACCCGGACCTACGCGCCCCGCGTCCTCATCGGACAGAAGGAGCTGAGCAGCGCCGATGCCGTCGGCGCAAAGCGCGCACGCTTTGCAAAGGACCCGCAGCTTCGGTCGGCTGTCGCGGGCTCGCTTCAGGTCTCTCCGAAAGCAGACGGTTACGTCGTCGAGCTGACGCGTGTCGAGCGCTCGTTGTCGCAGGCGCAAGCGCTGCGAACGACGCTCGGCATCCGTGCGACGCCAAACGGCTGGGCGATCGTCGAGGAGGCCGACGCCGACGACAGCTCGTGCGCCGCGGCGTTAGCCACGGCGGTCCTCGACGCTCGTGACCTCGACGCGGGGACGGCCGACAACGCACGTGAGACCGATGGTCTCACCGTCGTCGAGCACGAGCTCGACGGCTCGATGGCGCAGGTCACGGTTCGCGAGCTCATCGACGGGCGCTCCGTCGCCAGCCGAGACTTCGCATGGGACCTGGCGATGCCCTCGGGGACGCTTGGCCCGGACGGAGGGCCGGCACCGCCGCTGAGCCGCATAGCGGCAGCCCAGCGCGCGTGCGCGACAAGGTGAGCGGCGTCGACCGATATCGGGCGCCGCCGCCTGCGTAGATTTGCGATTTTGACCGAAGCGGCTAGCAACTCGAGGCAAGAGCGGCCGAACAGTCCGCCATGGATCGCATCGAGGGCAACTCCACCGCGCGCGCCGCTACGTGGAATGACGACGAGTAGCGGCGAACGGCTTCATGGGCGGCGATGAGGTGACGCGCGAAAGCGTCAAGGCAGTCGACGAGGCGATGC
>JANXVA010000200.1 GCA_025351875.1 Myxococcales bacterium
CGCGCGCGGCAACGCGGTCGTCGCGATGCTCCTCGAGCGCGGGATGCCCGACGTAGTGGGCGTCGACCCCGAGGCCTCGCCAGAGCGGCTCCTCGAAGGGCAGCATCACCGCCATGCGGTCGAGGTGACGGCGGAGCGGGATGGCCCGTGCCGAGCGCCAGGCCCAGACCTGCGGCGCGCCGTACCAGAGCACGCGCGTCCCGCTCGCCCAGAGGGACTCGGCGAGGCGGGCGTTGAACTCCGTGTAATTTACAAGGAGAGCGGCGACCGGCTTGCGCAGCATGATCGCGGCGCGAAGCACGGCGTAAGCTCGCGCGACCCCGAACGCTCGGCGCGCGGTCTCGGCCACGCCGAGCGCGGTGGTGTCACGCAGATCGGTCACGACCTCGACGCCTACGGACGCGAGCGCCGCGCCGCCCATCCCGAAGGTGCGTATGCCCGCAGGGAGGTCGGCGACCACTGCTGCGCCGGCGCGATCTCCGGAGGCCTCGCCCGCAACGACGAGCAGATCGCCGCCGTTCAAGGTGCGGGCTCCGGCTCGGGCACGCCGAGCTCGAGCTGGGTGGTGGGCTGCTCGTGGAGCGCGGCGAGGAGCCCCGCGCCGTCGCGCTCCAGGCGGAACGCACCGAGCCCCGGCACCTGCGCGATGGCTTCCAGCGAGGGCTCCGTCACGTCGGCGAGACCCTGGAGGCAGTGGCCCGGGAGCACGACCTGCTCGTCGACGCCGCGCTTCTTCGCCTCGTCCTTGCGCCAGCGGGTGAGGCGCTGCTCGCGCGCTCGGCGCGCACGCACGACGCCTCCGGGGACCTTCACCTTCTCGAACCAGACGCGATCTTCCGCGGGGATGACCTCGTCCTCGACGCCCGCCGCGACGGCGTCGAGCATGTCGTTGGCGATGGAGCGTGCGCGGCGCCCACCGAGAGCGCCGCGTATGCGTCCGAGCTCGTCGAGGGTCCCGGGCTTCGCGCGGGCGATCTCGAAGAGAACGTCGGGTCCGAGCACCTTGTAGGGAGGGACGTTCAGCTCGCGTGCCAGCTGCTCGCGGATGTTGGCGAGGTGACGGAGGATTGGCAGCTCGTTCGCGGGGACGCGGTCGATGGCCTTGAGGCGAACGTAGAAGGGGCGCGGGTCATCCACGCCGGCGCCTGCGATGGCCTGCGCGAGGCGGTAGCGAGTCTCCTCCTCGACCTCCGCGGCGATGCCTCGCTCGGCGACGGCAGCGAAGAGGCGATCGGCGAGCTCCGACAGGTGGATGACGTCGCCGGCGAGATACGTGAGCATCGCCGGGGTCAGCGGACGCTCGCCCCAGTCGTGCTGCTGCAGCTTCTTGTCGATCTTGACGCCGAGCTCGCTCTCGAGGAGCGAGGCGAGTCCCGTCGCGGGCATGCTCAGCATGCGCGCGGCGAGCGACGTGTCGCGCGCGTTGGCGAGCGTGACGCCCGCCTCGGCGAGGATGCGCGCGTCGAACGCGACGTCGTGGACGATCTTCTCGGTCTCGGTCGACGAGAGGAGGTCTCCGAGCGGCAGGAGCGACGTCGCGAGCGCGTCGATGAGGATGACCTCGCCGTCGCACTCGAGCTGGATGATGCACGCGGTCGCGCGGTACGCGTGCATGCCGTTCGACTCGAGGTCGAAGGCGACACGCGGACTCTTGGCGAGCCGGCGCGCGACGCGGTCGAGCTCGTCCTCGCGCGTGATCAGCAGCGGTTTTTCGCGCGCTTCAGCCTTCATGAAGAGGCGATCGGTCTACCACAGCCGCGCGTGCGTGCGTGCGCGCGTGCGCGCATCATCGACGCGAACGACGTGCCGCGAGCACGCCCGCGAGGCCGAGGGCGACGCCGATCCAACCGGGCGTGACCGGCGAGGCTCCGGCCAGCTGGGACTTCGTGCACGTCTTCGTCGTGGGCTCCTCGCATGTGCTGGTGTAGCCGCGGCGGGGAGTGGGGTCGCACTGCGGACCTGGCGTGACCTTGCCGTTGAGCACGGCGCGCGCGCCGTCGGGCCGGTACACCGAGCAGACGCCGGCGACGTCGTCGGCAGTCAGGTTGCGCATCGCCGTCGCGCCTGGCGTGTAGTTGGCGAACATCGTGGCGCGGTTGTCCCCGGAGTGCGCGAGACCGAGAAAATGCCCCGTTTCATGGGTCACGATGCTCGCGAAGTCGTAGCCGTCGGGAGGGACGGGATCGAGGAGCGTGACGCGCTGGTCGTGCGTGTTGACCTCCATGTCCGCGTCGTAGATCTCGCCCGTTTCGGGGTTGAACGTGACCGTCGTGAGCGCGAGCGTGTTGTTCGAATCGTTGTGGGGCCACTTGTCGTCGCGGAAGACGATGACGTTCTGGTTGGCGCCGTTCTGGTTGTAGTTCACCTCACCGCAGTCGACGGGGCCGAGGTCGCGGACGTCGATGCTGACCCGCGAGCGACCGGTGCCCTCGGTCGGACAGCTCGCGCCGGTCCACTTCGTGAAGGCGCGGGAGATGCCGTTGGCCGCGTCCTCGAACGCGACCTGGCGACTCGCGCTCCGCTGCACGCTGTAGCCGACGCACGAGTTCCGCCAGAAGAGCGGGTTGCCCTGGTCCCAGCACTTCGTCGGGGACGGCTGGAAGTCGGCGACGACCGGCACGGTCGTCGTGCGGCAGAACGCCGAGGCCTCACGCGGCGCCGCGACCAGGGCCGCGGCGCCGAGGCCGAGCGCGAGCCGAGCGCGCGATCTGGAGACGCCCAGGCTCACTTCTTGGCGTCGCTCGGAGCCGCAACGGGGTGGGCCTTCTTCCATGCGCCGGCGACCTCGCGGATCACGTCCTCGAGGGAGCGATCGTGGAGGACCTCGCCGGCCAGACGCGCCTTCGGTGGGGCCTCGGCCGTGGCGCCGTTGGGGTCGGTCTTCGCGAGGGTGCCCGGAGCCGCGGGCGGACCCGCCATCACCGTCTCGGTGGGGCTCGGGGTCTTCGGGGGAAGGAGCACGCCGACCGCGCCAGACCGCATCACGCGGCGGCTGCGCGCCGTGTCCCTGACGCTGTCGTCGACGATGATCGGGTACTGGCCCTGCGCGCGCGCCGAGACCTCCCACTGCCCCGAGAGCTTGAACTTGCGCATGAACACGAGCGACGACTTGTTCGCGGTGAACACTGGCTCGCCGTCGACGAGCTGGCCGATCTTCCCGACCACGCCCCCCATCGTGCGAACCCAGCCCTCGCTGCCCGTCCCGAGCTCGCCGGCGACGCCCTGCTCCACCTTCACGCGCGTGTACGTGTAGATGCGGCCCTCTTCCCAGACGCTCTTGGACTCGACCGGCGTGACGACACCGACGCTGTCGGCGTCCTTCACCAGCGCATCGAATGCGACCGCGATCGACACCGAGGCCCGAGCGTCGGTCGGCACGAGCACGCCGGACGCTGAAGCTGCCGCGAGGAGCGGCAGTGCGACGGCGAGCAAGGAGGTGCGAAGAAGCTTCATACCGGGGATTTTAGCATGCCCCGGGCGCGTCGCTACGGTGGTGATCTCGCGTGTTTACCAGCGAACCAGCGCGCAACCCCAGTGGATGCCGGCGCCGAGGGCGAGCATCATGTTCAGCTCGCCCTTCTTCAGCCTTCCGTCGCGTGTGCACTCGTCGATCAGGATCGGGAGCGTTCCCGCGCTGGTGTTGCCGAACCGGTCGATGTTCATCGGCATCTTCTCGGGCGGAACGCCGAGGTGCTCGCGCACGTAGTTGTTGATGCGCGCGTTGGCCTGGTGGGCCAGGAACCAGTCGATCGACTCGATCGGCGTCTTCGTGTCCTCGCAGAGCTTGCGCGCCGTCTGCGGAAGCTTCGTGACCGCGAACTTGAAGAGCTCGCGCCCGTCCATCCTGGGGATGTGGGCCTGCTCGTCGAAGTGGGTCGCCTTCCAGTAGGGGCGCGTCCGGAAGCCGCCGCCCGGGACGTAGAGCGTCTCGGCGTAGCGTCCGTCGGTGTGGACCTTCGCGGCCACGAGGCCTGCGTCGCGATCGGTCGCGCGGAAGATCATCGCCCCGGCGCCGTCCCCGAAGAGCACGGCGAGCGCGCGATGCTCGTTCGCACGGGCACGCGCCTCGGGCGTCGGCTCGCCGACGCGCTTGCCCTCGACGATGTCCCAGTCCTCCCACGGCATGAAGCCGGCGTGCGCTTCGGCGCCGACGAAGAGGATCGTCTTGGCCGCGCCACCCTTGATGAGGCCGTCGATCAGCTGAAGCGCGAAGATCATCGCGGCGCACTGCTGGCGGATGTCGAGGGCGGGCGTGCCCTCGAGCCCGAGCTTCGCCGCGAGGACGGCGGCCGATCCCGGGAAGACGTAGTCGGGGGTCATCGTCGCGAAGAGGATGTAATCGAGGTCCGTCGCCTTGATGTTCGCCATCTCGAGGGCGCGCTTGGCGGCCTCGAGAGCGAGATCGCTCGCGCCCTGACCCTCGCCGGCGAAGTGCCGCTGGCGGATGCCCGAACGCTGGAAGATCCACTCATCGGACGTGTCCATGACGCGCGCGAGGGCCGCGTTCGTGATGGGCTCGCCCGGGACAAAGTGGCCGGTGCCGATGACTTCGAAACCCATCTAGGACCCGGAAATAATGCGGTCCCGTCGCTTAGTCGACTCTTTACGACCGGAGCCCGCGATTGTGATGGGCCGCTGACAATCGAAGGTGCAACTGACGCGACGCGTCAGGTGCGCCGCTTCGTCGCCAGACCGAGGACCGTGAGCCTCTCGGCGCTGCGACGCATCACGAGGACGTCGCCGATCGTCACGTTGTGCACGATGCGATGGCCGTCGATGAAGACCCGCCCGTCGCGGATCTTGCTCCGGAGCGTGAGCTTGCCCTCCTCATCGAGGAGCCCGACGGAGAAGCGAGACCGCTTGCCGATCGGATGATACGGCTCGCGCACCACGTACTGGATTCGCCTCGAGCCGAGCGGGAGCACCTTGCCTCCGGCGCTTCGCTGCGCAGCGGTCGAGCCCGCGGCCGGCCCGATCCAGATGCCGCTCGAGCGCTGGTCGTCCTCGACGAATTTCCCGTTGCCGCGCGTCACGCGGAGGATGTAGCGCGACGTCGCGGCAGGCGACGTGTGACAGAACAGCGCCTCGTTCAGGATGCGCGCGTGGAGGATCTTGCCGTTGAGATCGACGCGCATGCGCGTGAGCTCGCTGCGCGGCAAGCGCCCGTCGACGGCGCGCCGGAGCGTCGAGAGGACGTTGCCCTGCTTGCCGCCGCAGAAGAAGCCGATCGAATGATCGGGGGCGCTGTTGATCCCGAGAAGCGGGACGCCGTCGCCGATCTGGTGCGATGCCGCGAGCAGCGTGCCGTCGCCGCCGATCGTGATCACGAGGTCGACGCGAGCGGGGATCCGTCCGCGCGGTCCGCCACGGAACACCACGTCGGCGCCGAGCTCGTCGAGCGCGCGGTCGACCTCGCGCACGGTCTCCTCGTGAGCTTCGTGCGAGGCGCGGATCCGCTTGACCGTCGGATCGTGACGGCGGAGGAGGCGCGCGAGGAGCGGGTCGTGTTCCTCGACGACGAACTTGCGGTACGTGGTCCGCTTCTGGATGACGGCGACCTTCATGCGCGTACGTCCGCGAGGCGCCGCAGGGCGAGCTCGGTCTTCTCGTCGCGGATCTCTCCGCGGCGACATGCGAGAAGCGCGTCGTCGAGCGGGACGCTGACGACGAGCGCACCCGACTCGACGGGCGAGCCATCGCCCGCCGCATCGACGCGTGTCGCGGGATCCACCTCGACGTGGAAGAAGTGGTGGGTCTCACCGATCATCGCTGGCGCCGGATGCCCCGGCGGACCGAGGTCCGCGAGCGCGCTCTCCGGGACGTCAAACCCGAGCTCCTCCGCGATCTCGCGAGCGGCTGCGGCGCGAGGGCTCTCGCCCGGCTCGACGAGCCCGGCCGGGACCTCCCAGAGCACCGCGCCCATCGGAACGTCACGAAGCGCGAGCGGCGGCCTCAAGCAGCTCCTCAACCACACGTGCACACGGCCACCCTCTTGGTGATGCGCGACCATGACCGAGGCATCGAGCGCCCGACGGTGCACCGTGTCGTACGCGAAGCTCGCGGACCGTGCTCCGTCCTGGACCGCGACGAGCTCCGTACGCCTCAGCGCGAGGAAGCCCCCCTCGGCGAGCCGCGCGTCGCGCACGGTCTCGAGCTCGACCTTGGGAAGCTCGGGCAAGGTCGCGAGCGGGGCCGTCACGGCCACGCATCCTAGGGGTGACCTTCGACGTCCGGGAATGAAATCGCCGCAGCCGCGCGTACTTCCAGTCGCCCCAGTCCCTCGTCGGGGCTGCTACGATGGCAGGGAAGGTATCGCTCGCGAGCTCAATCGTTGCTGCTGAAATCCCTCTTCTACGAACCTCTTCTCGCAAGTCGGGCCCACGGGGGAACTTTGTCACGGGTCGAACGTCCGAACCGATGGTGCGAGGAATGAACGCGAAGACCGAGCCCCTGGTGCTGGCCGCCATCGAGCGTCAGGCACGGCGCGCCGAGGCGCGCCTTCGCACCCGGCGTGCGCTCGAGGTGGGCGCCAAGGCGCTCGCAGTCGGCCTCGTCGCCGCCGCGTTCGTCCTCGTCCTCCGGAAGGCCGGGATCGTGTCCGAGCGGTTCGGTCGCATTGGGTTGATCGTCGCGGGCCTCCAGATCGTCGTCGTTGCCCTCGTGGCCTACACGCGACCGCTGCCGCGCCGCGCGGGCGCCGTCGCCCTCGACCGGTTCCACGGGCTCGCCGATCGGCTGTCGAGCGCGCTCTCCTTTGGCGAGCTGCCTTCCGCCGAGCGCACTCCGTTCATGATGGCCGCGATCGACGACGCCGTCGACCACGCCGACAAGGTCGACCCGCGGCGCGCGGTGCCGATGCGCGTTCCGGACGAGTGGCCGTACCTGCTCGTCATGCTCGGGATGATCGCGGCGATCTCGGCGTTCGAGATCCGGAAACACCAGCCCGTATTCGCCGTGAAGACGATCGACGCGGTCGACGTCACCGCCGACGACCTCGACGCCATGCGCGAGTTCCTCCGCGAGATCGACCAGCGGATGCAGAGCGACGAGGCCAAGGCCGCGACGCAGGAGTTCAACCAGCTCATCGAGGATCTCGCCAACAAGCGGCTCGACCGCACCGAGGCGTTCCGGAAGATGCAGCAGCTCGAGGACCGCCTGATGCAGGGTCGCGAGGCCGACTCGAAGGCGCTCGAAGAAGCCCTGAAGAAGATGGGCGAAGAGCTGAAGAAGAGCGAGATGACCAAGCCCGCCGGCGAGGCGCTCGAGAACAAGAACCTCAGTGACGCCGAGAAGGCGATGCACGACCTCGCGAAGAAGCTCCGCGAGACGGGCAAGGGCGTCGACAAGGCGCAGCTCGAGAAGATGCGCGAAGCGCTGAAGAAGGCCGGCGAGGACCAGGCGAAGCGCGCCGAGGCGCTGAAGGACAAGCGCGACGAGCTGAAGCAGGATCTTCTCAAACAGAAGCAGAAGCTGGGCGATGCCGGGGCGAACGAGCAGGAAAAGAGCCTCCTTCAGAAGAAGGAGCGCGAGCTCGAACGGCTCGATCGCGAAGCGGAGCAGCAGCAGAAGACGCAGCGCGAGCTCGATCGCCTCGACCGCGAGCTCCAGAAGGCCGCCGAGGACCTGATGAAGGATCTCGGGGCCAGCGCGCAGGACCTCGATGACGCCGCGCAGGATCTCAACCGCATGGCGAAGGAGGAGATGACCCAGGAGGAGAAGGAGCAGCTACGGCAGAAGCTCCAGGAGCTCCGCGAGATGATGCGCCAGCAGTCGCAGGGCGGTCAGGGCCAGATGAGCCGGCTTCGGACCTTCCAGCAGAAGGCGCAAGGCAAGGGCGGTCAGGGTCAGAAGGGCCAGGGAGGCCAGCAGGGGCAAGGGCAAGAAGGCGAAGGCCAGGAAGGCCAGGGTCAGGGCCAGGGGCAAGGCCAGCAGCCCGGCGGCCAGGGCCAAGGTCAGGGTCAGGGTCAGGGCCAAGGTCAGGGCAAGGGCCAGGGTCAGGGTCAGGGCGGCGGCGAGACCTGGGTCCTCGGGCCGAACGGCGAGAAAGTTTTGATGATCAGCTCGAGCAAGGGCGGGCAGGGTCAGCAGGGCGGACAGCCCGGCGGGCAAGGCGGTCAGGCGGGCAAGGGTCCGGGCTGGGGCACCGGTCACGACGCCAACGTGCAAGGCGGCGCTACAAATCCGAAGGTCGGCGTGCAGGACACCCAGGTCCAGGGCAACGACACCGGCCAGGGCGGCAGCCGTAGCGAGGTCATCCTCGGCGCCGCAGAGCGCGGGTTCGCGTCGCGCGGCTACACCAAGGTCTATCGCGAGTACCACACGGTCGCCGAGGAGGCGCTCAACAAGGACGAGATCCCCGGAGGCTATCGCTTCTACGTCCGCCGCTATTTCCAGCTGATCCGCCCACGCGAGGAGGGCGGCGGCGCGGCCCCTGCACCGCCCGCACCCGCTCCCCCGTGACACCGTTCTCTCGAGCTCCCCGTTCTCTGTCTTGGAGATGAAATGACCGAATCAGATGATGTCCGCGCCGAGGTCGATGCCTTCCGCAAGTCCATCGCGACGCTGAAGGACGAGATCGGGAAAACGATCGTCGGCAACGAGTCCGTCGTCGACGGAGTGCTGATGTGTCTCCTCGCCGGCGGTCATGCGCTGCTCGAAGGTGTGCCTGGTCTCGGCAAGACGATGCTCGTCAAGACGCTCGCCGAGGCGCTGAGCCTGCAGTTCTCGCGCGTGCAGTTCACGCCGGACCTCATGCCCGCCGACATCCTGGGCACCACGGTCATCGACGACACGCAGGCAGGCGGCAAGGTGTTCGAGTTCCGCAAGGGTCCGATCTTCGCGAACATCGTCCTCGCGGACGAGATCAACCGCGCCACGCCGAAGACGCAGAGCGCGCTCCTCGAGGCGATGCAGGAGCACCGCGTCTCCGTCGGCAAGCGCACGCACGTTCTCGACGAGCCGTTCGTCGTCCTCGCGACGCAGAACCCGCTCGAGATGGAAGGCACCTATCCGTTGCCCGAGGCGCAGCTCGATCGCTTCTTCTTCAAGCTCCACGTGCCGTTCCCGAACCGCGAGGAGCTCCACGCCATCCTCGATCTCACGACCGGCGCCGCGCGTACCGAGCGCACGCCCGTCCTTCACCGCGACGACATCCTCCGCATGCAGAACCTCGTTCGCCGCGTGCCGGTCGCGCGTCACGTGCAGGACTACGCGATCCGTGTCGTGCAGGGCACTCACCCCGACGGCCCCGATGCCCCGGAGATCTGCAAGCGCTTCGTCCGCTTCGGCGCCTCGCCGCGCGGTGCGCAGTCGGTGCTCCTCGCCGCCAAGATCCGCGCGCTCTTCGAGGGCCGCTTCGCCGCGAGCATCGACGACGTCCGCGCCGTCGCGCTGCCGGCGCTCCGCCATCGCGTGCTCCTCAACTTCGAGGGCGAGGCGGAAGGCATGAAGACCGATCAGGTCATCGAGGCGATCCTCAAGGCCCTGCCCGAGACCAAGGCCGGCAAGGCGGAGGCGCAGGTCGGCCTGTCCTGATGGGCTTTCTCGACTCGGTACTGGGTCGCAACGGGCCTGTGGTCACCCGCAAGGGGGACGACGACCTCTTCGACGACGATTTTCAGCGGAAGCTCGATTACCTCGCGCTCGTCAGCAAACGTGTGTTCGCCGGCCGCATGCGCGCCGAGCGCCGCACGAAGAAGACGGGCGCGGGCGTCGAGTTCGCGGACCATCGCGAGTACCAGCCGGGCGACGACTTCCGCTACCTCGACTGGAACGTCTACCAGCGCTTCGATCGCCTGCTCCTCCGCCTCTTCGAGGAGGAGGAGGATCTCGCCATCTATCTCATCGTCGACGCGTCGACGTCGATGGGCTTCGCGGATGCAGCCAAGCTGCGTTACGCGAAGCGCGTCGCGGCGGCCCTCGCGTACGTCGGGCTCGCGAACCTCGATCGCGTGAGCCTCTCCTCGACCACCGACAAGGTGATGGGGCGCATGCCGCAGACGCGCGGCAAGGCGCGCATCTTCAAGGTCTTCCGCTTCCTGAAGGAGCTGAAGCCCGACGGACAGACGAACCTCGAGGACGCCCTCAAGTCCTTCGTCGCGCAGAACAAGAAGCGCGGGCTCGTCGTGCTCGCGAGCGATCTCTACGATCCCCACGGGTTCGAGCGCGGCATCAACGTGCTCCGCTACAACAAGTTCGACCCGTTCGTGGTCCATGTCGTCGACAAGCAAGAGGCGAAGCCGAAGCTGGCCGGCGACGTGCTGCTCTACGACTGCGAGACGGGCGACGAGCGCGAGGTGACGGTCACCGCGAAGGTGCTCGAGCGCTTCGAGCACGCGTACCAGGAGTACCTCGAAGAGATCGAGCGCTTCTGCTCCTCGAAGCAGGTGCCCTACATCCAGGCCGACGTGTCGGTCCCCTTCGACGACCTCATCTTGCGCGTCTTCCGCCGCGGCGGGTTCCTGCGCTGAGCGCGCACCCGCCATGATCCTCGCCGGCCTTCCTTTTGCGACGCTTCTTGCGATCTTCGGCGCCGCCGCGGCCTTCGCGACGGCGCTCTACATCCTCAAGCTGAGGCGCCGCACCGTCGCGGTGCCGTTCTCGAAGCTCTGGGAGAAGATCCTCCGCGACAAGGAGGCGACGAGCCTCTTCTCGCGCCTCAAGCGCCTCCTCTCGCTCCTCGTGCAGCTCGCGCTGCTGGCGCTCCTCGCGTTCGCGCTCGGCGATCCGCGTGCGGCCGCGACGCTCATCAAAGGGCGAAACCTCGTCGTGCTCGTCGATGCGAGCGCGTCGATGCAGGCGACCGACGTCTCGCCCACGCGCCTCGGCGCGGCGAAGGAGGAGGTCAAGAAGGTCATTCGCGGTCTCGGCGGCTCCGACCGCATGCTCGTCGCGCAGATGGATGCGGCGATCACGCCGCTCGGCCCGATGAGCGGTGACACCTCGGAGCTCGAGCGCGCGCTCGACTCCATCAAGGCGACGGACGCTCGCGCCGATTTTCCTCGGGCGCTCCGCTTCGCTACGGACTCGGTGCGCGGCCTCGAGAACGCCGAGATCGTCGTCGTGTCCGACGGGCGGCTCGGCGACGCGATCGACGCGTCCGGCAAGGTGCACGTCCCGGACGAGGTGAAGCTCACGTACCTGCCCATCGGAGGGACCCCGCAGGAGGCACGCAACGTCGGCATCACGGCGTTCTCGGTGCGCCGCTACCCGCTCGACAAGAGCCGCTACGAGGTGATGCTCGAGGTCACGAACACCGGGCCCGAGCAGGAGGACATCGAGCTCTCGCTCCTCGGCGACAACAACCTCGTCGACCTCACGAAGCTCCGGCTGAAGCCGGGCGAGCGGTTGCCGCGCTTCTATCCGAACCTCTCCGGCGCGAGCCGTACGCTCGAAGCGAAGATCGCTCCGCTCCCTGGCAGCAAGGACTCGCTCCCGGCTGACGATCACGCGTACGCGCTCCTGCCGGAGCGACGCAGGGCGAAGGTGCTCGTCGTCTCGCCGGGCAACACGTACCTCGAGGCGGCGCTCCTGCTCGACGAGTATCTCGACGTCCAGGTTGCGTCGCCGAAGGAGTACGTCGAGAAGATCGCGCCGAGCGGCGCCAAGCACGACGTCGTCATCTTCGACGGTGCGACGCCCGCGCAGGCCCCGCGCGGCCATGCGATCTACCTGGATCCACGCGGTCCCGGGTCACCCGTGAAGGTCGAGGGTGAGCTCAAGCAGCCCGGCTTCGATCGCATCGAGCGCAAGCACCCCATCGTGCGGTGGACGGCGCTCGACGACGTGAACGTCTCGCGCGGGCACAAGCTCGTGGCCGAGTCGGGCGACAAGGTCGTCGGCGCGAGTGACCAGGGCCCGATCCTCATCGCCGGACAGCGCGGCGGCTTTAAGTTCGTCGCGATGGGCTTCGACACGCGCGACAGCGATCTGCCGCTCCGCGTGGCGTGGCCGCTGCTGCTCTTGAACAGCATCAACTGGTTCACCGACGAGGACTCGCAGTACATCTCGAGCTTCCGCACCGGCGACGTGTGGCGTGTGCCCGTCGTGTCGAACAGCGGGCAGGCGCGGCTCAAGATTCCCGGCGGGGGAGAGCTGTTCGTCCCCGTGCACGAGGGGCGCGCGGTGTACCTCGGCGAGCGCGCGGGGTTTTACGAGCTGAGTGGGGCGGACGGGAGCGATACGGCGGCGTCGGCCGTGCCCGGATCCGCCGTGTCTGCCGTGCCCGGAACCGGATCGGGCACGGGCACGTCCGGAGCTGGGCCGAGCGCGACGAGTGGGGCGTTCGCGGCCAACCTGCTCGATGCAGAGGAGAGCTCGATCGAGCCGGCGAAGGAGCTCGTCATTGATGGGAAGAAGGCCGGGACGCTCGGGGGATTCCAGATCGGTGTGAGGCGGGAGCTCTGGATCTACCTGCTGCTCGCCGCCATTCTGCTCACGCTGATCGAGTGGATCACCTACCACCGGAGGATCACCGTATGAGCAAGGCACGCCTGGTCTGGGCCGCCGTGATCGCGGCGATGGTCGCGGGGGGATGGTTCGTCGGGAGGCGGTTCCTCAACTGGCTCACGCCCGAGCTCTACGCGACGTTCCTCGTCGCGCTCGGGTGCGCGTTCCTCGCCGCCCGCTCGCTCGTGGAGATGGCCGCGAGCCTGCGGGCTCGTCGTGAGGTCGACAGGAGCCGGCTCCTCTTCGGCGTGGCCGCGGGCGTCGTTGGCCTCGTCGGGGTCTGGTTCTACTGGAAGGGCGTGCTCCACCCCGGCGCGGCGACGCTCGCGTGGAAGAGGGACGGGACCGACTACGAGCTGCTGGCGCCGAAGATGCTCGGCCTCGCGCTGCTCGCGCCGTTCTTCCTCTGGATGATCGGGCGCTCGCTCGCCGACCTCCCCTGGCCGCAGCGGATCCTCTCCGCGTTCCTCCGCGTCGCCTTCGTGGCGCTCCTCGCGCTCGGCTTGTCGCGCCTCGCGCGCACGGCGACCACGCAGAAGGTGTGCACGGTCTACCTCGTCGACGTATCGGAGTCGGTCCCGGACGCCGCCATCGAGGACGCACGGGCCGAGATCAAGAAGGGCCTCGACGCCAAGCCCTCCGATGCGCTCGTTCGCGTCATCACCTTCGCGAAGCGGCCGCGGGTCGTCCCGATCGCCGACGACGCGAAGGAGTCCCCGGCGCTCGAGCGTCACGACATCGACGCGGCCACCGCCGCCGCCGACCCGAAGGGCGTGAAGCGCACCGGCCTCGGCGCGGCGACCGACCTCGCGAGCGCGATGCAGCTCGCCTACGGCCAGTACCCGTCCGGCTACCTCCGCCGCGCCGTCATCCTCACCGACGGCGTTCAGACCGACGGCGACATCCTCGCGGAGGCGAACCGCGCTCGCGAGTTCGGCGTGAAGATCTTCACGATCCCGTACCACCGCCCGGTGCCGGGCGAGGTCGCGCTCCGCGATCTGCGTGTCCCCGAGAAGGTGCGGGTGGGGGAGCCCTTCAACCTGCACGCGAGCATCTTCTCGAGCCGCCCCCAGAAGGTGCGCGCGACGCTGAAGCAGGGCGAGGCGATCAACGGCCTCGACGGCATCCGCACGCTCGACCTCAAGCCGGGCGACAACGACGTCACCTTCAAGAGCGTCGTCCGTGTCGCGGGCGAGGTCACCTACGCCCTCGCACTCGAAGACATCCCCGAGGACCGCTTCAAGGAGAACAACCGCTTCGCGGTCTCCGTTGCCGTGCCGGGGCGACCGACCGTCCTCTATGCGGAGGGGAACCCGGCACGCGCGAGCTACCTCGCGTCGGCGCTGTCGGCGCAGGAGTTCGACGTCGACATCCGCAGCCCGCGCGAGATCCCGTCCTCGATCCGCGAGCTCGAACGCTACGACTTCGTGATCCTCTCCGACGCGCCTGCCGAGGCGGTCTCGCTGACGCAGCAGGACGCGATCGAGAGCTACGTGCGCGATCTCGGCGGCGGCTTCCTCTTCGCGGGCGGCGAGGCCGGCTACGGGCTGGGCGGGTGGTCCCACTCCACGATCGAGCGTATTTTGCCGGTCCGCATGGATGCCGAGAAG
>JANXVA010000262.1 GCA_025351875.1 Myxococcales bacterium
TCGAACAACACTCTTTCCCTACACGACGCTCTTCGATCTGACCTGCTCGCGTCGAAGGTCCTCGAGGTTCTCGCGACAGAGGGTGCCACGACGCGCTCGTCGGGCGAGCTCCCGTGGCGGACGGCGTTCGGGACGCCGCTGCAGCTCCTCCGGCACCAGAACAACGACGTCGCGCTCGCCGAGCTCGCGCGCATCTATGTACGCGATGCCTTTCGAAGATGGCTGCCGGACGCCGAGGTCGTGCGCATCACCGTCGAACGCGATGGGGCCGTCCTCGCTCTGCGAATCCATTTCCGCGCGGCGGGACGCGCCGATCGTAGCGTCCGAGTGCCACTCGGCACGCCAGGCTGACGCACGCCCCTCCGATTCGCTGTCCCAACGCGGCCGTCAGGTCGCTTTGCTTCCGCGGAGGCACCGTACGTGGCGATCCTGCCGTCGAGCGTCGACTACACCGACAAGGACTTCGACGCGCTACGGCAGCGGCTGATCGCGTTGATCGGAAGCGCGTTTCCGGACTGGAGCGACTTCTCGGTCGCGAGCTTCGGCAACGTGCTCCTCGAGATGTACGCCTTCGTTGGCGACGTCGTCGTCTACTACGTCGACAACCAGGCGCGAGAATCGCGTCTGGCGACCGCGACGCAGCGGAAGAATGTCATCGCGCTCGCGCGAATGCTCGGATTCAAGCTTCAAGGGGCGCAGGCGGCGAAGGCGAACGTCTCGCTCTCGCTGCCGGCGCCGCCCGCTGCGGACGTGACGCTCCCGGCGGGGACGATCGTGCGCACGCAGGAGGTGACGGAGCCGGTGCGCTTCCAGCTGCTCGCGGCCGTGGTCATCAGCGCGGGCACGAGTCCGCCAGTCGCAACGGGTCTCGCCGAGAACTCCGAGACGCACACGCAGCTCTTCGACGCGCGCGGGCTCGCGAGCCTCGACGTGCTCCTCGATCGCGTGCCCTATCTCGACGGCTCCGTGGCGATCACTGCCGGCAACGGTAACTACGCCGAGGTCGACAGTCTCCTCGGGTCGGGGCCCAACGATCGGCACTTCCTCGTGCTCGTCGACCAGAACGACCGCGCGACGATCCGGTTCGGCACCGGCGTGAACGGCGCGCCTCCGAGCGGGACTATCGCGATCACCTACAAGACCGGCGGTGGAGCGTTTGCGAACGTCGATGCAAAACGCCTTGTCGTCGTCGAGGGGAGCTTCGTCGACGCGCACGGACGGCCGGTTCGCCTGCTCGCGACGAATCCAGCACCGGCGGAGGGAGGAACAGATCGCCAGAACATCGACGCCGCGAAGCTGCTCGCGCCGGAGAGCCTCCGCGCGGTCACGCGTTCGGTCTCGCGCGAGGACTTCGAGATCCACGCCCGTCGCATCCCCGGCGTCGCTCGAGCGCTGATGCTCACGTCGAACGACGATCCCACGATCGAGGAGAACAGCGGCGTCCTCTACGTGATCCCGACCGGCGGCGGGCTCCCTACGCCCGCGCTGAAGAACCTGGTCTTGAAGCAGGTCACCGAGGTGTACCCGTGCACGCTCACGTTCCAGGTCCGCGTGCAGGACCCCGTCTATCGGCCGCTCGATGTCGCGGCGCGGCTCTTCCTCCGGCAGGGCGCTGCACCGGGCGTCGTGCGCGATCGCGTGCGCGCCGGCCTCGCAGCCATGTTTCGCGTGACCGCGCCCGACGGGGCGCCGAACCCGCTCGTCGACTTTGGTTTCAACGTGCGCGACGGCGAAGGAAATCCTGCGGGTGAGATCGCCTGGTCCGACGTGTTCAACGTGATCCGCGACACCGATGGCGTTCGCAAGATGGGGGATGGTCCGTTCGACCTGCGGCTCAACGGGCTGCCAGCCGACGTGAAGATCGCGAAGAAGGAGTTCCCGCTCCTCCGGACCGTCACCTTGACCAACGGCGACACGGGGGCGCTCCTCTGATGGCGCTGCTCAATCCAACGCTGCGGGACGCGGGGGCAACGGCGGGCTCGGCCAAGAGCTGGACGCTCACGTCCCGTTGCGGCGCACAGCGCATCGCGGCATTCGCCCCCGCCCCAGAGCGCGCGGCGGAAGACTTCGAGCGCTGGAGTGAGCTCGTCACCGCGTTTCGCGACGGCGGCCTCGTTCTCGCCTTCTTCGACGTCGCGGCCGAAGGCCACGAGGACTTCGAGGAGGGCTGGACACCGAGCGCGTTTGTCTCCGAGTTCTCCGAGGCCCTCCTCGACACGTGTTCATTCGGCGGCGGCGCCGTCGAGGACATGGAATCTGGCTGGTTGACGAGTCCGCTGGTCGAGACTTGGGCCGATGTCGTCGCGAAGACGGGCCTCTTCGGCGGAGCACCGGGCGAGGACTTCGAGGCGTGGCTACCGACCGCTGTGGTGGCGTGGGCGACGGCATCTTTCGACGCCGGCGCGAAAGACGTCGAATCGTTCGAAGGAACGTGGGCGGCGATGAAGACCCTCTGACGACGGAGACGCCATGGCGAGCACCGACTGGACCTACCTGAATGACGGCCTCGACATCGCCACGGTCGACCGCGGCGTCACTGCGGGGATCCCACGCCCTCCCGGTGGAGGATCGTTGCTCTTCGGATTCAACTCCCTCACCGCGGCCAAAGGGGCGGTCGCCCTGTTCGCTAACCTCGTCAACTTCGCGCCGATGGCGAAGGGCGGCTCGATTCGCGGCTGCGTTCAGCGCGGCCCAGGCGGCGGTCCGACCGCGTTCTCGCCATCTCTCTTCCTCTGCGGGCAAGGCACGTCGGTCAACGACAACGCCTACCTGCTCGGCCTCTCCGACGACGATCCGCACCGCATCGTGCTCCGCAAGGGGAGCGTCGCGAACGGCGCATCCTCATCGGACAGCCCGGGCGTGGTCCTTCGTTCGAGCGACAGCTTCGCGCAGGGTACGTGGCTACACCTGCGACTCGACGTGGTCGTCAACACGAACGGCGACGTCGTGCTCTCGGTGTTCCGCAACGATCTCGACAAGCACCCTATCGGCACGGCGCCTGACTGGCAGCCGGTCCCGGGAATGGCGACGTTCATCGACGATGCGCTCGCGATCAACAGCGGGAGCAAGCCGCTCACGTCGGGGCGCGGCGGCTTCGGCTTCGCCGTCGGCGACGTCACGCGACGAGGATTCTTCGATCAGATCGAGCTGATGAGGCAGACGTGAGATGGAGCTCGATGCCCTCACGTGCCGGCTCGGCGACGGGCAGGGACGCGTTGCGACCGCCGACGGTGAGGTCCGCTTCGTGCTCGGCGACACGGAGCCGGGCCGCCTCTTCGACCTCGTCGCCGGCGACCGTGTCGAGGTGGCGCAGTCGACCGACCTCACCGGGGTAGCGCTCGTCCGAGCGATCCTCCGGATGCGCGTCCCCAAGGGAGTGCCCGCCGGTCTCGCCTGGGAAGCCTCCGTCGTCGTGGACGGGATGAAGCGCTCGCGGATGACCTGTGCGCCCGGGCGGACTCGGTCGATCACGGATCTCGCCGCCAACGTCTCGAAGCTCACGGGCACCCACGACGTCGGCGTGCGCCTCGAGCTCGTGGCGGTCTGATGGGCGCCCTCGAACTACCGACGCTCGCGATCGAGGTGGTTGCCGCGATCGGCGCCGCGTCGCGGCCGTTGCTCACGAACCGCGATCCCGGACCCGATGAGAGCGACGTGCCGCTCACGAGCATCATCGCGCTGGAGATCGTCGATCCGGGCACGGCGGGTATCGACCGCAAGGCGACGCGCGTCTGGGTGGACGGGGCGCTTGCGTTCGACGGCACCGCGTCGCCGGAGGTCGCAGGCGCATTCGGTGGACCGCGCGCAGGCGTCACGGAGGCGCCTGACACGCTCCGCATCGTGCTGGCTCCGGGCGCGCCGTTCGCGAGCCAGGCACGCGTCTCGGTGCGCGTCGTCTCGGACACCACTGGCGGAGGTCACCCCCTCGACGAGACCTATGCGTTCGCCGCGGAGGACCGAACCGCGCCACGACTCGTTGCGGCCGTTGCTACGGCGCCACGCACTGTTCGTCTCGCGTTCGACGAGCCGGTGGTCGTCGTCGACGCCACCGCGATCACGATCACGGCGCTGGATGCTCCCGCCGTTCCGCTCGTGGTCGTCGAAGCGAGCGCCATCGACACGCTCGTCGAGGTCATGACGGGCGCAGAGATGACCCCCGACGCGCGCTACCGCATGGTCGCCGCTGGCGTCAGCGATGCCCACGGCAACGCGTGCGCGTCACCATTCGACGCGGTGGTCGTGTCCGGCTTCCGGCCCGCGCGTCCGGCGACGCGCCGATTCGACCTGTGGTCGATGCTGCCGAAGCACAACCGCCGCTCCGACGTGACGGGCGACCTCGCGCGGTTCGTCGCCTGCCTCCAAGAGGTGCTCGACCTCTTGCTCGCGGAGGCTGACCGCTTCCCCGACATCTTCGATCTCGAGCGCGCCCCGGCTCCGTTCCTCGATCTCATCTTGCGCGATCTCGGCAAGCCGTTCCCGTTCGAGCTCGACGAGCTCGGAAAGCGCCGCCTCGCCGCGGTGCTCGTCGAGATGTACCGGCAGAAGGGCACCGCCGTGGGCATCCGAAACGCCGTGCGCTTCTTCCTCGGGATCGACATCGCCGCGATCACCGCGCTGGCAGCGACCGCGCTCGTGCTCAGCGAGTCGGAGCTCGGGGTGGATTGGGAGCTCGGGCCCTCGGACCGGTTTGCGCGCTACGCGTTCGACGTGAAGGTCGAACGCCTGCTCTCCACCACGGAGCGAAAGCAGTTGCGAACCATCGTCGAGTACCTCAAGCCGGCGCACACGCACTTCGTGAACCTGATCGAGCCGCTCCCGCCACCGTCGTACGATCACTGGGAGCTCGGAGTGAGCGAGCTCTCCGAGACTACGCTCCTTCACTGATCGGCCGCCGCCCGACGATGTACGATGTCCCAGTCGCATGTCTGCAGTCCTACCGCCCGATAAGCTGCCCCCGCCAAGCATTATCTCGGAGGTGACGCGCCGAAATATTCTCGATGGGCTCCGACTCGGCCAAGTCCGCTGGTCGGGACGACTCGACGAGCCCGACTTTCTGTCGCGACTCTTCGACCTCAAGAAGCTGCCGTCGCAGGACCATCGATTCAAGGACGCAGCGGGCGATATCTTTCAACACCGAGTCCGGAACGACGACGGCGACGCGTACTGGGTCTTCGGCGATACGCGGTTCGATCTCACCTGGTGTGCTGACGACGTTTTCGTGCGGTTCCTCTGTGAGATGCTGCATCCCGTCGTTCGGCCGGAGGAAGAGGAGGTGGAACGGCTCGCGGCGATGTTCAACGAACACCTGTCGGCCGACGGTTGGGAGATCTACCCTGCAACCACGGTTTCGAGTCGACCTGTCTTTGCTGGCCGCCGTCGCTCGTTCCATTTGGATCACGCTGTTCGCGCGGTGAAATCGGCCGTCCAGCCGTTCGGCGCGGAGTACGTCAGCCGGCAGATCACTCGCCTTTACGAGGCCGCGCACAACGATCCCGAACTCGCGATCGGCACGGCGAAGGAGCTGCTGGAGACCGTCTGCAAATCGATCATCTCGGAGCGCCTCGGGACGTGCGACGCGAATCAGGAACTGCCGGCGCTGATCAAGGCGACGACGAAGCTGCTTCAGTTGGCGCCAACCGACGTCCCAGATAGCGCGAAGGGCGCCGAGATTATTCGCATTCTGCTGAACTCTCTAGGAACGGTCGCCGGCCGTCTCGCGGAGCTCCGCAACCTGTACGGCACCGGTCACGGCAAGGGAGCAGGCGCGAGGATCCTCGATGAGCGTCACGCGCGCCTCGCTGTCGGAGCGGCAGCGACCCTCGCGACATTTCTTGTCGAAACGCATCAGGCGCGCCCGAAGTGAGCGCCGTCCCTTCGCGTCGTCCGGGATGCTTTGCCTTCCCGGAGGCGATGACGCGTGGCCGATCGAGTCGACTACTACTTCCGCCAGCGAGTGACCGAGGCCGAGCTGGACCTCGGCTTCGAGCTGCTCGAGCGCGCGGACCGCAACCTCGCCGCTGACATCGGTGTCTACGGCATCGTCAGCGGCGGTGTCCCCACGCAGCACGCGCCGATCGCCGATCTCACGCTTGACCTCACCGCGCCCGGGCGCGCCTACGATCGCCTCGGCCAGCGGATCTTCTTCGGGTCCGGCCAGACGGTAAACCTCGCGGTCGACTCGACGGGGATCCCGACCGACGTGT
>JANXVA010000268.1 GCA_025351875.1 Myxococcales bacterium
GTTCGTGCCCGGCAGCCCGACGCTCGCCATCGTGGCGATGACGAAGAGCGCCGCGTAGACCGGCATCACCTTCGCAAGGCCGCCGAAGTCGTCGAGCATGCGCGTGTGGCGGCGGTCGTAGATGACGCCGACGAGGAGGAAGAGCGCGCCGGTCGACACTCCGTGGTTCACCATCTGGAGGACCGCGCCCTCCATCGACGACTGCGTCGCGGCGAAGAGGCCGAGCATGACGTACCCGAGGTGGGCGACGGACGAGTAGGCGACGAGGCGCTTCACGTCATCCTGGCGCCAGGCGCAGAACCCTCCGTAGAGGATGCCGCCGAGCACCGCGACGCCCGCGAGCGTCGCCGCGTATTCGGAGGCCGCCTCGGGGAAGAGCCCCATGCAGAAGCGGAGGTAGCCGTACGTGCCCATCTTGAGCATGACCGCGGCCAGGATGATCGAGCCTGCGGTAGGCGCCTCGGTGTGCGCGTCCGGGAGCCACGTGTGCACCGGGAACATCGGGACCTTGATGAGGAACGACGCTGCAAACCCGGCGAAGAGCCAGATCTGCACGTTGCGCGGCAGCACGATGCGCTGGAGCTCGAAGTAGTCGAAGGACGTCGGCCCGCCGGTGACGCGACCGTAGGTGTACGCGAGGTACAGGATGGCGGCGAGCATCAGCATCGAGCCGAACATCGTGTAGAGGAAGAACTTGAGCGACGCCTTGATCCGGTTCGTTCCGCCCCAGACTCCGATCATCACGTACATCGGGATGAGCATCAGCTCCCAGAAGACGTAGAAGAGAAAGAGGTCGAGGGAGACGAACGCGCCGATCATCGCCGCCTCGAGGAGGAGGAGCGAGAAGCACCAGTCCTTGATGCGCATCGTGACCGAGCCGAACGAGACGTAGGCGGCGATCGGGACGATGAAGGCCGTCAGGACGACGAGCCAGAGCGAGATGCCGTCGAGCGCCACGTGGTAGTGGATGCCGAACCGCTCGATCCAGACCACGTCCTGGTTGAAGTGGTACGTGCGGCCCATGTCGACGTGCATGAGCGGGAAGGTCGCGAAGAGCGTCCCGATCATCACGAAGAAGGTGGTCGCCTTGAGGACGCGCGGCGACTGCCGGGGCAGGAACAGGATCGCGATCGCGCCGGCGAGCGGCAGCCCGATCAGCCACGAGAGCAGCGTCGGGGACTCGGCGCTCGGAGCCGCGAGATCCGCATCGGTGATGGCCGAGGGAGCCCCCGGCCACATCCGGATGACGAAGAGCGCGAAGAGCGCGGACATGATCGCGAGGGGGAAGCGAACGCGCCAGCCCTGACCACGCGGCACCAGCGAGCCTACGACGCCGGCCGCGAGCAGCGGGAGGAGCGAGCCGATGGCGGCGTTCGTCGCGCTGAAGGACGTGCTGTCCTTCGCGCTCTGCGCGCCGAGGAGCTGCGTGAGCGCCACGACGACGATGATGAGCCCGAGGACGAAGAACGTCGGCGGGACCCAGGCCGGCCGGCCGGAGGGGGAGGGAAGCGGGGTGTGGGAGGAGGTCTTGGTCGCCATGTCGGTCACCGCTCTCCCAGCTCTAGCTTCACGGGCTTTTCGACCTTGGGTCGCGTGAGCGTGAACTCCTTCACCGGGCTCGGCGGGAAGATCCACTTCACGATGGGCATGTCGAGCGCGTTGCTGAAGGCGTTGTGCACCTCGAGCTTCACGGTCTTGGTCGTGCCCTCATCGAGGTGCACCTTGAGGGTGTCCATGGCCGAGAACTTCTCGTTCTGCGCCGCGCCCTTCGCGTCCGGATACCAGCGGTAGCCGTAGCCGGTGCCAGGTGACGCGTTGATGACGTAGTCACCGTTGCCGAGATCCGAGACGCTCGCCTCGGCGTGCGGCTGGACGAAGAACCAACCGACGACCGCGAGGCCGAGGACCATCATGCCCGCGTAGACGTGCACGACGCCGTTCTGAACGACGCGGAGGAGCGTGCCGAGCGCGGCGACGACGAGCGCAGTGAGCCGCGCGATGACGAAATCCACGACGCCTTGGTCGACCGAGGCCGCCGTGTCCGCGAGCGCGTCGACGCCGACGACGATGCTGTGGTCGTAGACGTAGTCGAGGCCGACCGCGCGCTCCTTCACGCAGTGGTAGCCGAGGTACCCGCCACCGGCGACGAGCAACCACGGAACGATCATGTGGGGCGTGAACGCCTCCTTCGGGCTGAGCGCGATGATGACACCGCCGAGCACGACGAAGATGATGCCGCTGAAGCCCGCCGCGAGCTTCGTGACGCTGCTCATGTAGCCAGCCTCGTGCTTGCCCTTCTGCAGGATGTACATCCAGTAGGCCGCGTAGGTCCCGACGGCGAACGCGAGGAACGCGCCTCCGGTCGAGAGCCACTCGCGTGAGTGCAGCGTGTGGACCTCGGGGTAGTGGACACCCTTCGACGCCTCTTCGAACACCGGCTCGAGCCAGTTATCCATCGGGAGGAACGTGAAGTGCTCGCTCAGCAGCTTGAGCATGCCCGGGTTGAAGAGGCCCCCGACGATCGCCGCGGTGGCGAGGATGATGAGCGGGATCGTGATTGCGCGAGGCGACTCGGCCGGCGGTGCGCTCGGGGTCGACAGGTCCTCGACGTGGTCGTGATCGTCGTCGCCGTGGTCGTCATGACCGTGCGCGGCGCTCTTGGAGAGGACCTGCGAGGGGCGGCCGATCGTCCAGCCGCGGAAGTCGCCGAAGAACGTCATGAAGACGGCGCGGCACATGTAGAACGCCGTGAGCGTCGCGGCGAGGATGCCCATCGACCAGAGCATCCAGTTCATCCAGGGGGCGGGCTGCCAGACCTCGATGTGGCGCGCGGTCAGCCGTTCCGCGAACGGATTGACCGGAGTGTTCACGAGCGCGTGGGCGAGGATCTCGTCCTTCGAGAAGAAGCCCGACGTGAGGGGGAACCCGATGATGGCGAGCGTCGACGCGACGAAGGTGCCGAACGTGAGCGGCATGAACTTCCGCAGGCCGCCCATGTTGCGCATGTCCTGGGCGCGCTCGTCGTCGTGCACGCGGACATGCATCGAGTGGATGACGCTGCCGGCGCCGAGGAAGAGGCAGGCCTTGAAGAAGGCGTGGGTGAAGACGTGGAAGAAGCCTGCGGTGAACGCGCCGACGCCGACGCCGAGGAACATGAAGCCCAGCTGGCTCACGGTGCTGTAGGCGAGCACCTTCTTGATGTCGTTCTGCGTGAGCGCGATCGCCGCCGCGTAGAGCGCGGTGAGCGCTCCGGTGAATGCGATGATCATCATCACGGCGGGCGACATGACGAACACGAACGAGAGGCGGCAGATGAGGTAGACGCCTGCCGTGACCATCGTGGCCGCGTGGATGAGCGCGCTGACGGGCGTGGGGCCAGCCATCGCGTCCGGGAGCCACACGTAGAGCGGCAGCTGCGCGCTCTTGCCCGTGCACCCGAGGAAGACGGCGATGCTCACCGCGGTCGCGCCCGTGATCGTCCAGGCCTTGTTCGGCTGGAGCCACGAGAGCGGGATCCGCAGGCCGCCGATCATCGTGTCCTGGAACTGGCCGCCGCCGATGGGCCACAGGTGGACCTGCGCGCCGTCCGCGGGGTTCACCAGGTTCTGCGCGCCGTTCGCGATGCCCGTCCAATCGAGCGCGCCCGTGTAATAGACGAGCAGGAACATTCCGCAGAGGAGACCGAAGTCACCGATGCGGTTGGCGATGAACGCCTTCTTGCCGGCGGTCGCGTTGGGCGACTTCTCGTACCAGAACCCGATGAGCAGGTACGAGCAGAGGCCGACGCCCTCCCAGCCGATGAACAGAACCGGCAGGTTGTCCGCCAGGATCAGCACCAGCATCGAGAAGACGAAGAGGTTCAGGTAACAGAAGAACCGCCAGTAGGCCTTGTCCTTCTCCATGTACGAGGTCGAGTAGACGTGGATGAGGAAGCCCACGCCTGTGACGACCAGGAGCATCACCCCGGAGAGGGCGTCGACGCTGAACTTGAGCTCGATCGGAATGGTGGCGTCTCGAACCCCGCTCGTGCGCATCCATTCCCACGCCGTCCACGCGAGCTTGGCGTGGCCGTGCTTCACGACCTCGTGCGCGGCGCCGCCGTGCTCCGAGACCATCTCGGTGGTCTTGGTGAGCGCGACCGCGCTGTCGAGCGCGATGAACGTCGCGATGGCGGCGGCGAAGCTCGCTCCCGTGACCGCGAGGGTCATGAGGCGAACGGCGTCCTTGCCGAGGCGGCGTCCGAAGACGCCGTTGACGAACGCGCCGAGCAGCGGCAGCGCCATGACGACCGCGATGAGCGAGAAGTCGTTCGCCGGGAAGAGAGAGAGAAAATCCTTCATCGGGCGTTAGTCTCTAATTCTTCAGGAGGTCGGCTTCGTCCGAGCGGACGGTGCGTCGGATGCGGAAGAGCGACAGCACGATGGCGAGACCGACGGCGACCTCAGCGGCCTCCGCGGCGATGAGGAAGAAGCCGAAGATCTGGCCCGTGTGGGCCTCGGTGCGGTTGCGGTTGAATGCGACGAAGGCCACGTTCACGGCGTTCAGCATGATCTCGATGCTCATCAACGTCGCGATGACGTTGCGTCGCGTCAGGAAGCCGATGCCGCCGATCGTGAAGAGGACCGCGCTGAGCGCGACGTAGTACTCGACGGGAATCACGTGGACGCCTCCCCATGACCGAGCTTGACGACGACCGGCTCGGGCGCGGCCAGCTCTGGCTCTGCCTCGCGGAGCTGGCGCGCATCGGACTTGTGGTGGCCACGCGCGACGGCGACCGCCCCGATGATGGCGACCATCAGCAGCGCGCTCGACAGCTCGAAGGGCACCAGCGCGTCCGTGAAGAGGATCCTTCCGAACGACTCGACGCTCCCGAAGTCATTGGGGGGCGTGGCGAGGAGCTTGTTCTTCGCGATCGGCGGCGCGGTGCGCACGATGAGCGACATCGCGGCGAGGCCGGCCGCCCCGAAGACCACGGCGCTCACGGTGCGTGAGACCTGGCCTCGCTGGTCGTGCGGCGGGGTCGCGTCGGGACCGAGCAGCATGATGACGAAGATGAAGAGCACGACGATCGCGCCGGCGTAGACGATGAGCTGGATGGCGGCGAGGAACTGCGCGTGGAGCGCGAGGTAGACGCCGGCAATGGCCAGGATCATCATCAAGAGCCCCATCGCACCGCGAATGGGGTTCTTGGCGAGGACCGTTGCGAGCGCTCCGCCGACAGCGAGCGCCGCGCAGAGCCAGAAGTAAGCTTGTCCTAGTACGAGCTCGGTCGAGTTCATGGGTCTCCCTTGATCGCTCAGACTCAGGAAAGTGGCGCCACAGTGAGGCGTGCGTCTTTGCCGCTGCGTTCGCCGCGGACGTAGGCTTCGAATTCCTTGCGGAACTTCTTGAGGAACCCGAGCGCCGGCATCGCCGTGCCCTCGCCGAAGGCGCAGATTGTGTTCCCCATGATGTTGTTCGCGATGTCGTGGAGGCTATCGAGCTCCTGCATCGAGCACGTGCCGTCCATCAGCTTGTCCGCGATGCGGAAGAGCCAGCCCGAGCCCTCGCGGCACGGCGTGCACTGGCCGCACGACTCGTGGCGATAGAATTGCATCAGGTTGTGGAACGCGGCGATGGGGTCGGTTCCCTCCGCGAGGACCGTCGCGCAGCAGGTGCCGAGCATCGTCCCGAGGTTGCGGAAGGTGTCGACGCCGAGCGGTACGTCGAGGACGCTCTTGCCGTGCCACGCGTGGAGCGGGGACTTCTCGTCGGGCGCGTGGACGACCTCTTCGGCGCGGAGCAGCGGCGTCGATGAGCCGCCGGGGATGACGCAGAAGAGCGCCTTGCCGCCGCTGACGCCGCCGCCGAGATCGTAGATGAGCTCGCGGAGTGTGAGGCCGACCGCGCACTCGAAGACGCCTGGCCGATTGACGTGACCATTCACGCCGAAGAGCCGGACGCCGCCGTCGTTGAGGTGGTGGATGGCCGAGAGCTTCGAGAACTCCTCGCAACCGATCTGGAACGCGGTCGGAACCGCAGCGATGGTCTCGAGGTTGTTCACCGTCGTCGGACAGCCGAACGCGCCCGCCTGCGCAGGGAAGGGGGGCTTGAGGCGCGGCTCGCCGCGGCGACCTTCGAGCGAGTTGAGGAGGCTCGTCTCCTCGCCGCAGATGTACGCGCCCGCGCCCGTGTGGACGACGACCTCGACGGGGTAGGCCTTACCGAACGGGCTCTTGCCGAGGTAGCCTTTGGCCTTCGCCTCGTGAATGGCGAGCCAGAGGCGCTCCTTCGAGAGGTGCAGCTCGTCACGGACGTAGATGTACGCGGTGTGCGCGCCGATCGCGTAGCAGCCGATGATGCAGCCCTCGACCACCGAGTGAGGGTTTTCCTCCATGATCGTACGGTCTTTGTGCGTCCCGGGCTCGCCCTCGTCGGCGTTGATGACGAGGTACGCGGGCTTCGTCGGGTGGGGCTTCATGAAGCTCCACTTCACGCCCATCGGGAACCCTGCGCCGCCGCGGCCGCGGAGGTTCGCCTTCTTCGCCTCGGTGACGACGTCGGCCGGCGCCATCGTCGTGAGCACGCGCTTGGCGGTCTCGTAGCCGCGGACCTCGCGCTCGTAGACGGGAAGCGTCCAGCCGTTGGGGAGTCCGTAGACCTTGGTGAGGTAGTTCGTCTGCTTGAGCATGATCAGCTCTTCTGGAGGCGATCGAGAATCGCGTCCACCTGCGGGAGCGTGAGATTCTCGTGGTAGGTCTTGTCGACCTGGATCATCGGGGCGGTGCCACAGCTCGCCAGGCACTCGGCCGTGCGCAGCGTGATCTTGCCGTCGCTCGTGGTCTCTCCCGGCTTGATGCCGAGGCGCTTCTCGCAATGGTGCAGGACGTCGCCTGCGCCGCGGAGGGCGCACGGGAGCGTGCGGCACACCCAGACCTGGTGCTTGCCGACCGGGTGCTGGTTGAACAGCGTGTAAAAGGTGACGACACCCTTCACGTGGGCGGGAGGCAGGTCGAGACGGGTCGAGACGAAGGTGATGACCTCGTCGGAGACCCAGCCGAGCTGGTCCTGACAGAGATGGAGCGCCGGGATGCAAGCGGCCATCTTCGTGGGGTACCGCGTGAGGATCTCGGTGAGCTCGCGGTCGCGTTCGGGCGTCAGAGCAAAGGGCATGAGGGGTGTGTGAAATGACCCGAGAAAATCGGGGTTTTCGCGCGCGCACGCTATTGCGAACGGACCCGTGGTGTCAAGGAGGTCGGACATCGGGCTCCATGCCTCGGGTCTTCTCCTTCTTCTCTCGCTCCTTGCCGATTCTGGCCTATGCTGCGCCCGCATCGCGACATCGCGCCAGTTGGAGGTTCTTGTGTTCTGTCCGAACTGCGGCACGCAAAATACGGAGACGGCGCTGACCTGCGCCAAGTGCGACTTCCAGCTGAAGGCGGCGGCCGCGCCCAAGTTCAAAGGCACGATGCTGATGATGAATCAGCCCGGGTCGATCCCAGGCGCGCCTCCGCGGCCCGGTTCGTCACCGGGCGTCCCGCCCGCGGCTGGCCCGCCGCCCGCGGGTGCGCCTGTCTCGGGCCCCGGGTTCACTGCCGAGGCTCCGCCGATCGGCGCCGGCGCACCACCCGCGGGCGCAGCTGCCGCCCCACCGAGCCGCCTCAAGGGCACGATGGTCGGCGTCGCGCCGCCAAGCTTCGGCGGTCCTGCCGCCCCGGCTGGCGCTGAGGGTGCTCCCGCCTTCGGTGCTCCTCCCGCCTTCGGCGCTCCTCCCGCCTTCGGCGCTCCGCCGCCCGCGGCCGGCGACCACCAGACGTTCGGCTCCGCCGCCGACGCCAATCCTCTCGCGGGAACGATGGCGCTCGACGGTCCGCCCAACTTCGCCAACATTCCGGGCGCTCCCGTCGCGGGCGCGCCACCCGCCTTCGGTGCGCCGCCGCCGGATGCAGGCGGCTTCAATCCTCCGGCGTTCGGTGCGCCGCCGGCCGATATGGGTGGCGGTTACGCTCCCCCTCCGCAGCCGGGTGCCGACCCCTACGGCATGGGCGGTCCTCCGCCTGGCGGCAACATGGGCGCTCCCGCGCCGTACGGCGCACCTCCGGGTGGTGATCCCTACGGTGCCGGCGCCGGGTACGGCGCGCCTCCGGGTGGCGGCGCACCGGGCGGTCCGCCTCCGCAGCAGGACTTCGGCGGCCAGATGAATCAAGGCTTCCAGCAGGCCGGCCAGCAGTTCGGTCAGGCCGCGGATCAGTTCGGCCAGCAGATGCAGGGCGGCGGAATGCAGCCGTACCAGCAGGGCGGTGCTCCGATGATGGGGCAGCCGCAGGGCATGGGCGGAATGCCGGGCGCGATGATGGCCGGCGGACCGCCGAAGCAGTTCCTGATCACGCTGCTGCTCGCGCTCTTCGCGGGCGGCTTCGGTGCGCACCGCTTCTACACGGGGCACATCCTCTTCGGCGTCATCCAGTTCTTCACCCTCGGCGGGTGCGGTATCTGGGCGCTCATCGACATCATCATGATCGTCACAGGCAAGTACACGGACTCGCAAGGACGCCCGCTCGTCAAGAGCTAGGCTGCTTCGAGTGGGGCAGGCTTCGCCCCTCGCTTCGCGAGCCTCCCCATGATGCCTTCTGTTCGGCGTGATGCGCCTGCGGCGAACGGCGCTGCGCGCCGGGGGCACGCCTGGGTTGGGTAGGGTGCGACGGGCGGGGCCGATCGTTCCGGTGCTGGTCGCCGGGGTGGTCGTCCTTTTTGTTCTTGGCGTAGGATACTCATGCCCAATCAAGATGGTCGCGGGTATCCCGTGCCCGACCTGCGGCATCACGCGGGCGTGCAGGCTCGCGCTGCACGGTGACTTTGCAGGCGCGACGCGAATGCACCCGCTCGTGTGGGTCGCGGTGCCGGTGGTGGTCGTGGTGCTTGGCGTCGAGCTGTTCGGCTACGCGCGCGCTCGCACGTGGGGCGCGTCACGCCGGGTGCGCGGCGGCGACGTCCTCATGGCGGGCACGGCGGCGCTGCTCTTTGCGATCTGGATCGCGCGCTTCGCGGGGTACTTCGGCGGGCCCGTCGAGTGATCCCTGGACCTGGAGCCGACCGCTTCGAGGTCGCCGATCGGAGAGCAAGATCGGGCACGGGCACGGGCACGGGCACGTCGAGACGAGATTCGCGCTGTGACCGCGGTCGAGAGTCGAGAACGGACGCCGTAGAGGTAGTGGACGCGAGTCACGCGTTACGTGAACGCGAGTCACGCGTTACGTGCCAGGCCGGCAGTCCCGCCCACGCCCAGGCGTGTCTGGCGGTGCCGTCTGCGGCGCCGCTCGCCGCAGGCGAACCACGCCGGCCAAGTCGCATCCCGGGGGAGCCTCGCGAAGCGAGGGGGCGGAGCCCCTAAACGTTGAAGCGGAAGTGGACGACGTCGCCGTCGCGCATCACGTATTCCTTGCCCTCGATCGCGAGCTTGCCCGCGTCACGGCACTTGGCCTCGCTCCCGAGGTTCACGAGGTCCTCCCACCACATGACCTCGGCCTTGATGAAGCCCTTCTCGAAGTCGGTATGGATGACGCCGGCGGCCTGCGGCGCCTTCGCGCCAATCGTGGTGGTCCAGGCGCGGACCTCTTGCTTGCCAGCGGTGAAGAAGGTGAGCAGCCCGAGGAGCTTGTAGCCCGCGCGAATGACCGCGTTGAGGCCCGGCTCCTTGAGGCCGGCGCTCTCGAGGAACTCGGGGCGGTCCTTGGGGTCGAGCTCGGCGATCTGCGCCTCGAGGGCAGCGCACACAGGAACGACGAACGTCTTCTCGGCCTCGGCGAGCTTCTTCATCGCCGCGAAGTGCGCGTTGGCGTCAGGGTTGGCGATCGTCGCCTCGTCGATGTTCGCGATGTAGAACGCGGGCTTGATGGTGAGGAGATGGAGCTCCTTCACGATCGCCTGCGCATCGACGTTGTCGGGAATGGGCGCCGTTCGCGCGGGGCGACCGTCGTCGAGGTGCAACACCAGCATCTCGCAGATCTCGGCGGCGAGCTTCTCCTTTGGATCGTTCGACTTCGCCATCTTGATCGCCTTGTCGCGGCGCTTCGTGACGGTCTCGAGGTCCTTGAGGCAGAGCTCCATCGTCACGGTCGCGATGTCGGCGATGGGGTCGACCTTGTTCTCGACGTGGATGACGTTCGGATCCTCGAAGCAGCGACCGACCTGAACGATCGCGTCGGCCTCGCGAATGTGGGAGAGAAACTGGTTGCCGAGGCCCTCGCCCTTCGACGCGCCACGGACCAGGCCGGCAATGTCGACGAAGTTGAACGTGGTCGGCAGGATGCGGTCCGCGTGGATCACCGTGTCGATCTTCGCGAGGCGATCGTCAGGCACGATGACGACGCCGACGTTCGGCTCGATGGTGCAGAAGGGGTAGTTTGCCGCCTCGGCCTTCGCCGTCGACAGAGCATTGAACAGCGTGGACTTACCCACGTTCGGAAGACCAACGATGCCGATCGAGAGACCCATGGAGGCCGTCCGGGTACCACGGCGAGCACTTGGCGTGCAACACGACGGAGGATTCGGCCCGAGCCCGGGGGCGCTCGTCCTTGACCCTCGGGGGAAATACGGTCAAACCGGCGTCGTGGCAGCGGTGAGCGACCTCCGGCGAGCGTTCCGTTTCGCGCTCCGGTCGCTCCGGTGGACGCGCCGGGAGGACCTCGTGCGCGTGGGCGCCTGCGTCCTGCTCGGCGGCATGGCGGGCTGGCTGCTCGTCCCCGCGCAGGTCGGCGGGGACGACGCAGCCGACCGGCCCGCACCCATCGTGCTCCTGGAGACGCGGCCGCTCGTCGTCGAGCCGGGCGCTGCGGCGACGGCACCGACGCTCGACGCGGCCGCCGCGATCGGGCGCGAGTGGCTCGCGCAGAAGGTGACGGTCGCCGTCCCAGGCATCGCGAAGCGCGAGCTCAGTCGCGAGGAGCTCGGCGCACGCGTCGACGGCGAGCGACTCGCCGCGCTCCTCGCGCAGCTCGGCGATCCCCGCTCGGCGCTTCGAAGAGCCCACGCCGAGACGCCGCGCGCGAAGGGCGCACCGCGACCGCTCGCGGTCCCGCTTCCGATCACGATCGACGGTGCGCGCGCGATGAGAGCGATGCTTGCTCTCAAGGACGACGTCGACCGGGCGCCGACCGATGCGCGACTCGACATCGGCGGGCACAAGGTGATCTCCGACGAGCCCGGTCGCAGGATGGATGTGCACGCCACGCTCGCGCGTCTCGATGCCGCGATGCTCACGCGAGGCAAGGATGGCGAGGCGTTGACGACCCTCGAGGCGGTTGTCGAGAGCGTGCCGCCCGCGCGGACCGCGAGCGCGATCAGCGACATCCCGCTCAGCGACGTCGTCGGGTTCTTCGAGACCAAGTACGCCCGCGACCAGAAGCACGAGGCTCGCACGTTCAATCTGCGTCTCGCGGCTTCGAAGCTCGACGGGCACGTGATCATGCCGGGCGAGGTCTTCGACTTCAACGACGTCGTCGGCCCGCGGAGCGAGGTCAACGGCTACAAGGTCGCGCCGGTGATCGCCCAGGGCGAGCTCGTCGACGGCATCGGCGGCGGCACGTGTCAGGTCGCCGGCACGCTTCACGGCGCGGCGTTCTTCGCGGGCCTCGACATCGTCGAGCGCAAGCCGCACACCCGGCCCAGCTTCTACATCAAGATGGGGATGGACGCGGCCGTCGCCTATCCGACGATCACGCTGCGCTTGCGCAATCCGTTCTCCTATCCGGTCGTCCTTCACGAGACGGTCCAGGGCGGCGTCGTTCGCGCGGAGATCCTCGGGCCGAAGCGAACGCGTGACGTGACGTTCGTTCGCAAGGTCGCCGACGTGACACCGTTCCTGGAGAAGGAGGTCCCCGACCCCAAGGTCCCGAAGGGCGAGCGCGTGCTCGCGCAGCGCGGGATCCCCGGCTTCAAGATCACGCGCTATCGGCTGCTGCGCGACGGCGCGTTTGCCGTTCGCGAGCGGATGCAGGACGCCTACCCGCCGACGACGCAGATCTGGCGGGTGGGGACCGGCGAGGCCGACTCGAGGTTCGAGGCGCACGACGACGCGCACCCCGAGTACATCGCCGACGACTACCTCGCGATCTCGCAAGGGCCGCACATTGTCGTACCTAAAACGGGCCTCCCGTCGCCTGATCCCGGAGGTGCGATGGTGGAGTCCCGCGTCGCAGGTCGGTACGGAACCCACGGGTGGACGGAGCGAGAAGTACTCGCAAAATCGGCGGACGGTTCGACCACGTCCCGGGCGCGCCACGGAAGCGCGGCGCGCAATCGCAGGGCGGGAGACGGGGATGACGAACCCGGCGTCGACTGATGATGGCTGCTCGCCTCACCCAGCGTTTCGCCTGCTATGGTTGAGGGGTAGATGGGCGACCGGAAGGCAATCCGAGGCTTCGGTCAGGTCGACCTCGACATGGGGGACGACGGGGCCGCACATGCCTCGGAGACCGTGCCGCCCAAGGCCGCGTTCGGCCACGTCGACATAGAGGTCGACTCGCAGCCCGAGCCCGCACCGCCTTCCACGTCGCGCGTCTTCAATGCGGATGGTCGTCCCGCCGCGGGCATGCGGGCGCGCGCGACGTCGGTGCACGACGAGTCGACGCGCATCGTCGCGGGTGACGCCCTCTCTGCGATGACGCGGACGCCGCCGCCTCCGGCCTTCCAACAAGAGGACGGCGCGACGCGGGCGTGGGCTGACGTCGACAGCGAGCTTGCCGCGGCCGAAGGACCACCGTCCTCGCGGAGCGGCAACCAGTCGGCATCCGGCGTCGCGGCACGAGGCGACGACCGCGTGGCTGCGATGCGCGAGCTCTACGCACGAGGCGATGCCGCCGGTGCGCTCGCTCTCGCCTCGACGCTCAGCCACTCCGTCGCGCTGCCGAGCAACACCCCGTCGGCGGACTCGCCGGACGCCAGCATCGTGGTCGAGTTCGGCGAGCAGAGCATCGATCTCTACGACCCCTTCGGCGGCCTCGTCCCGTTCGACGAGGCGGAGGACGAGCATGCGCCGCTCTCGAAGGCGTCCGCCACCCGCACGGTGCCACCGCCGGCCGCCCTGCTGACGTTGACGGAGCGGCAGAGCATCCCCCGCCGCCTCACGGCGCTCGCGGACATGTCGAAGCTCAAGATCGATCATCGAGCGGGCTTTCTCCTCGCGCACATCGACGGTATGCAGACGCTCGAGGAGATCCTCGACGTATGCGCCATGCCCGCCGAAGAAGCTCTCTCGTTGATTGCCAACCTCAAGGCGTTGGGCGTCATCGAGTTCGAGTGACGCGTCTCGCCCGGGCGCTCCGATGAGCGCGCTCGCAGGGAAGACCGTCGCGCTTGCGGTGACGGGGAGCATTGCGGCTTACAAGGCCGTCGAGGTCGCGCGCCTGTGCATCAAGGCAGGGGCGAAGGTGTTGCCGTTGATGACGGCCTCGGCGCAGAGGTTCGTCGGCCCGCTCACGCTCGCGGGGATCACCGGGGAAGCGGTGGCGACGGACATGTGGGATCCTTCGTTCTCGGGCGAGATGCACGTGTCCATCGCTGCACGCGCCGACGTGATCGTCATCGTTCCGGCGACCGCCGATCTTCTCGCGCGGCTCGCGCAGGGGAGGGCCGACGACCTCGTCACGGCGACCGTGCTCTGCGCGCGTGGGCCTGTGCTCGCGGCTCCTGCGATGCACCCGCGCATGTGGGGGCACCCGGCGACGCGGAAGAACGTGGAGGAGCTCGCGGCGCAGGGGAGGGTGAAGCTCGTTGGGCCGGTGGAGGGGGTGGTCGCGTCGGGGGAGAGTGGGATGGGGAGGATGGCGGAGCCGGCTGTGATCGTGGAAGCGATCGAGGGGGCTCTGAGAGCGGGCACGGGCACGTCGAGAGATCTGGTTGGGCGCAGGATCGTGGTGACCGCCGGGCCGACGCACGAGGCGATCGATCCGGTGAGGTATCTGGGGAATCGGTCGAGTGGGAGGATGGGGTTTGCGATTGCGGCGCGGGCCGTGGCGCGTGGGGCGAGCGTGACGCTGATCGCGGGGCCTGTTGGGCTCGCGACGCCGGATGGGATCACGCGCGTCGACGTGGAGAGCGCCGCGGAGATGCAGCGTGCCGTCGACGAGGCCATGGGGCGAGACCTCGGCAACGCCGATGCGCTCGTCATGGCCGCCGCGGTGGCGGATTTTCGTGCGGCGCACGCGAGCGACACCAAGATCAAGAAGGACGGAGAGGCGCTCGCGATCGCGCTCGCGAAGAACCCCGACATCCTCGCGGCGATCGGCGCGAGGCGGACCGGGAAGCGGCCCGTCCTGGTCGGCTTCGCGCTCGAGACTGGCGACGACGCACTCGTGCTCGCCTACGCAAAGGCGAAGGTCGCCGCCAAGAAGGTCGACTTCGTCATTGCGAACGCGGCGCACGAGTCCCTCGGTCACGCGACCAACCGCGTCGCGTTCGTCTCTTCCGGGGGAGAGGCGATGCCCTTTGCCACCGGCACGAAGGAAGACATCGCGGACCGTATCCTTGGCGAGATCGCCGAGCGCCTCGGGACGGGCTAAGTCACCGGGCGAGGTTCGAGCGACGAGAAGCGCGCTCCGCCGCTCAGCGCATCTCGTTGTCGTCGAGGAGGTCGACGACGGCCTTCACGGCATCGTCGGTCTTGCCGCGCGCCACGATCGAGCTCGCGCCGAGCTTCGTGAGGGCGGTGGTGCCGCCGCGCGGCGCGGCGTCGTAAACGACGATGGGAACGCCCGTCGTGCGCGCCGTCTTGCGGAGCGCACGGATGGCATCGGTCAGCTTCACCTGGGTGCATTCTGCATCGATCGCCACGACGTCCGGTGCGTCGCTCGCGATCGCGAGCAGCCCCTCGAGCGCGTTTGGCCACGTGACGACCGCGGTCCCCCGAGCCTTGCACGCCTTGACGAGCGCGCGCTGCGAAGCGCTCGGCTTGCCGAGGACGGCAACGCTGCCCGCCGGGCTCGCGATCGCCCGCGGCATGGGGAGGCCATTCTTCTCGCAGTACGCGCGCGCGTCGTCGGTGCGGACGCGATACTGCGCTCCGGGAGTCTTGATCGCGGGCAGCTTGCCCTCGCGGATCCAGAGGTAGACCGTCTTCGGGTGCAGCTCCCAGATCCGCGCGAGCTCCGAGGGGCGGAGCAGCGCCATGCGAACGAGCATACGCGCTGCCTGATTGACGTGTGCGGTCCTTGTCGGGTACGGATGCCTCCGTGGTGGGCTTCGCGACGTCGTCGCGGCGCTTCATCACACGCGCGTGGTCGCTGACGCACATCCCTCCGCCCGAGGGCTGCTCGTCACATGGGAAGCCGGTGAGACACCGGCACGGCGCCCGCCACGGTAACCGGCGACGAATTCGAGCAGAACCACTGGGACGCGAGCAGTCGCGCTCCTGGGAAGGGCTCGGAGGAGGATGACCCGGGAGTCCGGAGACCGGACCACGCGCGGCGAGACCTCTCGATGATGGCCGGCGCGGGCGTGCGTCAGCCGGGGTACCAGAATGAATCACAGAATGTTCTTGGCCGCGCTCGTCCTGAGCGCGCCGGCGGCGGGCTTTGTCGCTTCGGGTTGCGGTGACGACGAGGAGCTCAAGGCGGCGGACGCCGGCACGTTCGAGGGCGGTACCGTCCCGGAGGCCGGCCCGTCCCCCGGCGGCGACGGCGGTGACGCCGCGACGCCCTCCAAGTGCGGGAGCGCGGCCGGGTCTCCGCAGCGCCTCCTCCTCACCATGAACAACGCGACGACCAGCGAGGTCGCCGCCTTCAACCTCGCCGACAAAAAGGTCGACGGTCGGTTCACGTTCGGCGGCGGGCTCGGCCAGACCTCCTCGCTCGGGAGCGACCCTTACGTCGTCGAGCAGAAGAACGACGTCGTCGCGCGCATGGACGCCAAGAAGCCCTGGGAGCCCCTGGCGACCTGGAGCGTCCTCGGCGACGACAAGGCCGACGGCGGCGACCCCAACGCGCAGCCGATCGCGGTCGTCGTTCCCGATTGCGACAAGGGCTACGTGTTGCGGTTCAATCGCAACAAGATCGCCGTCATCGACACCAACAAGGTCGCCGACGGCGGCTTGGCCGAGACCTATCTCGACCTCTCGTCCCTGGTGCAGCCGGGAGACAACGACGGCCTCGTCGACATGACGGCCGCGCACTACGTTCCGACGAAGAAGCGCATCTACGTGCTGCTTGGCAACTACGACCGCACCTCGGTTGGGCCGCCGAACTACGAGCTTGCGTGCAAGAGCACGAAGGCGAGCATCGTCGCGATCGACACGACGACCGGACAGCTCGTCAATCTCGGCGGCACCGCTCCCGGCGGCGGCATCGCGCTCGAGAACTACAACCCCGTCGTCGGAACGCCAATGGCGTACGACGCCGCGCGCGACCGACTCCTCGTCTTCCAGGGCGGCTGCACGGCCGACACCGTCGGCGCGCCGTTCGTCATCTCGAAGCGCGCCGTCGAGGAGGTCGACCTCGCGACCGGTCAGGTGAAGACGCTGGTTCACCTCGACGACAAGGGCTTCCCCGGGAGCTTCGTGTTCGTCGACGGCAACCGCGCCGCGCTCTCGTTCTTCTTTCCGAACCAGGCGTTCTTCTGGGATCCGTCGAAGCCGACGCTCGGCGCCGAGATCCCCGGCGCGCTCGATTACGTGGCGCACGACGGCAAGGGAAACATCGTCGGTGGGCGGCGCAGGTCGGTCGACGGCGGCGCGGTGATCGACCTCCTCTCGGTGCCGTTCGCTGCGGGAGATGCCGGCGTGGACGCGGCGACCGTCCAGACGCTCGGTCAGGACCCTTTCACGACGAACAGCGGCTACCTCGGCGGCGCCGAGGTGTGGCCGCGTCCGTGAGGTAGACTCTTCGCATGCGGTGGCTGTTCCACGTCGTGCGTGCAGAGGAGCTGGGGTGGGGGAGCGACGGCCGGTACGCGCCGGCGTCGCTCGCCAGCGAAGGCTTCATCCACGCGTCCTACCAGGACGTGGTGGCGGAGAGCGCGCGCCTCTACTTTCCCGCCGAGGCGCCCTCCAGCCTTCGCGTGCTGGCCATCGACCCGCGCCGCCTCGACGTCCCCGTCGAGGTGGCGGAGACGCCTCGAGGGCCGATGCCGCACATCCACGGCTCGATTCCCGTCGATGCCGTCCGCATGATCGACCTCGACGCGGTCGCCGAGCATCCCGACCTCGTGCTCGGGACGCGGATCGCGCTGCTCGCGTTTCCTGGAATGACACTCCTCGATCTCGTCGGTCCGCTCGACGCGCTCTCGCGCATCTCCACGATGGGCTTCGACCCCACGACGACCTGCGAGGTGGTCGCGCTCGCGCGACGGCAAGAGCTGGGCGACGTCGACACGGACCCGCCGGTGGTGTGGTCGCTCTGGGGCGGCGAGCTCGTGACCGCGCGTTACCGACCGTCGCTCGACTCGTTCGACGTCCTCGTGGTACCGGGCGGCCCGGCCACGCGCGTTCTCGAGCGTGACGAGTTCGCGATTGCCTGGCTGCAGACCTTCCCGACGAACCGGATCACGGCGAGCGTGTGCACCGGCTCGCTGCTCCTCGGTGCCGCGGGGCGGCTGCAAGGAAGACGGGCGACCACGCACCACACCATGATGTCGGAGCTCCAGCGCTTCGGCGCAATCCCCGTCGCGGAGCGCGTCGTCGACGAAGGCCAGCTCGTGACGGCGGGCGGCGTCACGTCGGGCATCGAGCTCGGGCTCCACCTCGTGAAGCGGCTCGTGGGTGACGATGCTTGCGCGAAGATCGCGGCGCAGATGGAAGTGCGCTCCACCGCCTAGCTCGCCCGCGCTACTTCACGGAGCCGCGGACGCCCTTGCTCTCGTCGAGCGCGAGGAGATAGTCGCCGATCATGCGCCCGCGACCCTTGATGTCCTCGGGCTTGGAGGTCGCGCGCAAGAGCCGATCCAGCGAGGTCACGTACTTCTTCGCGGACGCCGCGGGGACCGCGCGCGAAAGATGCGCGAGCATCCGCACCGCCACGACGTTGTCCTCGAAGGGGACCCGCCGCGTCGCGAATACGCCCACGGCGTCCGGGTCCTTGGTGCTGCCGAACATGCCGCCGCTGTCGTCGTCGGTCAGATCGGAGATCATGAAGTCGGCGATGGCGCGCGCCCTCTTCAGGTAGTCCTCGTTCCTGGTGACCTCGTAGAGCCGCACCAGCGCGAGGCCGAACGACGCGTTGTCGGAGAGGTAAAGCTGCTTCGCCTTCCTCTCCGGGTCGACGGTGTCGTGGGTGATGCCGCCGCCAGCCGTGGCATGCGTCGCGAGGATGCGGCGCGCCGCCTTCTCCGCAGAGGCGAGCACTGCCGCCTCCTTCGTCACCTCGTACATCGTGCAGTATGCACTTATCGCGAGGCCGTTGTCCTTGCCGTACTCGTGCGTGTCGATGCGCGGGACGCCGCGCGCGAGACGACCCTTCTCGTCGAGCGCGTAGTACACGTGACCGTCGACGAACGGCTTGCTGCGGTCGTGCGCGTTCAGGTCGGCGTCTTGGGTCGTGTAGAAACCGCCCTCCGGGCTCTTCATGAAGCGGTCGAGAAAGCCAAGCATCGCCTTGGCACGCGCCAGGTGCTTGCCGTCCTTGGTGAGCTGGTAGGCCGCCGCATAGTTGTCGAGCGCCGGCGCCTGGAAGGTCATCAGCTTCTCGAAGTGCGGCGAGTCCCAGTCGCGCGCGGCCGAGTACTGGTAGATGCCGCCCCACACAGGATCGATGAGCTTGCTCTGCTGATCGAGCGTGAAGAGCGCCTGCGCCTTGGCCTTCTCGTCGCCCGCCGCCGCCTTGCGCAGCGTCCACGCGTTGTTCCAGCCGAGCGGCGCCTTCTGCTGGCGGCCCCAGCTTCCCTGGTCCTCGTCGTAGTAGTCGTCGAGCTGCACGTCGATCTCGCGCTGGATCCAGAGGAGGTGCTCCTCGGAGAGGGCGGCGCGTGACGCCTTCACCGGGGGCTTGGCCTTGTCGTCGGCCTTTCGCTCCGCGAGGCCGCTCGCGACGATCTCCTCGAGGATCCCCTTGAACTTCTCCGGGTTGATGTACCCGCGGTACTTGCCGAGCTCGGTCGCGTCAGGCGAGAACATCACCGTCGCGGGCCAGCCGTAGTCGCCGTAACGCTCCTCGATGTCGGGCCGCGAGTCGACGTCGACCTTCACGGCGATGAAGTGCTTTTCGAGGATCTTCCGGATCTCCGGATCATGGTAGGTCGTCGCCTCCATCACGTGGCACCAGTGGCACCACTCCGCGGACCCGTCGAGGACGATGTACTTCCGCTCAGCCTTGGCGCGCGCGAACGTCTCCGGCGAGAGCGTGGCCCACGGAAGCTCCTCGCGAGGTGCGCCTTCGACCATCTGTCCCGCGGTCGTCGCATTCGCGGGACCGTCGCTCGTGGCGGTGGCCGTGGTTGGTCTGCTCCCGCCCGACTGGGCCGCGCAGCCGACCGCCAGCGCTGCGACGAGAACGGAACCGAGCACTCGCGACATCGGCATTTGCCTAGCCTACGCCCGAGCGGGCCGTGCGGATCGGGTCCGCCAGGGTCATCCGACCAGGCGCCAGTCGAGGGCGTCTACCGTGCGGTCCGACGTGCAGAAGTCCACGGTGAGCCTCGAGCCGATGGCCTCGCCGCCGATCTGCAGCGGGGTCGGGCGCGAGAAGGTCATGCGGACCTCGGTAGCGAACCAGTCGGTCATGCCGCGGAGAGGATGCTGGCCCTTCCAGAGCTTGGGAATGTCACCGACGGCGCTCGCGGCGCTCACGTCGTAGACGCGGACGTTCATGAACCCGAGCAGCCGCTCTGCGTGCGGGTACGCCCGGAAGCCATAGCCGAACTCGGGGCAGGTGGCGGCCCCGGCGACGCTCGCCATCCCCTCGTAGAGGATCGCGCCGCGCGCGACGTCCGACAGCCGCACGAGCCGGCGCTCGGGCGTGATCGTGTACACGTCTGACCCGAGGTTCTCGATGATGACGTGCGGGCGCCCGTAGAGGAGCGTCTTCGGCATGGTGCGCGAGAGCATCGCCGTGAGGTACCCCCACACGCTCTTCGAGATGCGGTTCGACGGCGAGGACTCGAGCTGCAGGCGGTAGTCGTCGAGGACCTGCGCGTCCCAGCCGCAGCCGCCGAAGAACGTGAGCACGCCGTTGCACGTCAGGAGGCCGTAGCGCTTCGTCGGCACGGGCCCGTCGTGCCTCGCGAGCGCGCGAATGCACGTGTCCAGCTTGCGCGCGCCGAGCGCGTGAGCCCACGCATTCCCGGTGCCGAGGGGAAGCGCGCCGACCGGTGGGAACGGCTCTTCCTTCGGGACGACACGGTCGAGGGCGTTGAGCAGCGCGACCGCCGAGCCGTCGCCACCCGCCGAGAGGATGCAGCGCGGGCTCGAGCCCGGCACGATCGTCCTCAGCCAGCCTTCGACCTCGTCGATGCTTCGCGTGAGGCGAACACTCGCGCCTGGGAGGGCGCGCGCGATCTGGACCGCGATACGACGCCCGCCACGCTTGGCGTTCGCGTTCACGACGATATGGAGGCCTGATCCTGCCGGCTTCAGGGGAGTGAGCGCGAGGGTGCCACAAAAGCCGCCGCGATCGGGCCTCCACCCGCTCCTAGCCTCCTTTTTGTCGCGTGGCCGTGCCGCCGCTTGAAAGCGAGACCGACCCTCCGTACCATCGCTCAGCCGCTCTCCGTCCGGCAATGTTTCCTGAATGATCCAGGCAACTTGCGGGAGTGTGGCCTCCCCACGATGACCGCGAACACGATCCGTAATGCCCTCGGCGTTCTCCAGGACGAGCCCGACAACGAACAGGCGTGGAGCGACCTCCGCGAGACGCTCGGCTACACCTCCGACGAGGGAACCGTCGATCCTGGTGAGCTCGGCCCCGCTGCGCTCGCGCAGTTGCTCGAGGCGGCACGTCAGGCTCACGAGATGCGCCGCGAATACGAGGCGGTCGCCGAGCTGCTCGAGATCGAGAGCGCGCTCGCGAGTGGCGACCGCGAGGCGGAGCTCGTCTCGGAGCTCGCCACCGTCCGCGATGACATCCTGCTCGACGACGCGGGCGCGGTCGCCGCGTACCGGCGCCTCCTCACGCTCCGCCCCAACGACACCAACGCCGCCGAGGCGCTCGAGCGGTGCGAGGCGAAGCGCGCGAAGTGGAAGGATCTCGCACAGCGCTATTACACCGAGTCGAAGACGGCGGGCGACGCGTCGTTCAAGAGCTCGCTTCTGGTCAGCGCCGCGGAGATTGCCTACCGCTACGGCCGCCCCGAGATCCTCGCCAAGGAGAAGAAGGAAGCCGAGGCCGCAAAGCCCGCCGAGGAGTCCTCGCCGAAGAGCCTGCGCGGCGGCAAGAAGAGCAAGAAGAAGAAGGACGCGAAGTCGCCCGATAGCTCCCGCAGCATTCCCGAGAGCACCCGCGCCGAGCCCTCGAAAGCACGTCGTGAGCTCACCGAGAAGATCATCGGTCTCCTCCGCGACGCGCTGAATCTCGACCCGAAGAATCGCCGCGCGCTGCTGCTCCAGGAGCGTCTTCTCCGCGACGAGGAGCGCTGGGCGGATCTCGTCGCGGCGCTCGAGCTGTTCGCGACCGAGTCGAATGCCAAGGACGAGAAGATCGCGGCGTCGATCCGCCTTGCGCGCGTCCTCACGAAGAAGCTCGCGGACAAGGCTCGCGCCATCGGCGTCTACGAGCGCGTGCTCGATCTCTCACCGGGTCATGCAGAAGCGACGAGCGCACTGGTCCACCACTTCACCGACAACGAGATGTGGGACCACCTCGTGTCGCTCTACGAAGGGCAGCTCAAGGGGGGTGGCGTGCGCCAGGGTCAGGAGGTCGGCGTCATCCTCCAGGTCGCCATGATCAACTGGCGGATGCGGAACAAGCCCGAGGCGGCGGAGCCGTACTTCGAGCGTCTGCGCAAGGCGGAGCCCGCGCATCCTGGAATGCTCGGGTTCTTCCGCGACTGGTGCGGCAAGCGCGGCGAGTCGACGCGCCTCGTCCAGATCCTGAGCGACGCCCAGCGGGCGATGCCCGAGGGGCCGGAGCGCGGCCAGGTCTCGGCGGAGATCGCCGGTCTCGCCGAGGACGGCGCGAACGCGCAGAAGGCGATCGAGCAGTGGCGCACGCTGCTCCGCTCCGAGCCCGCGAACACCGCAGCTCGCGACGCGCTGAAGCGTCTCTACCGCACCACGGCTCAGTTCAACCACCTCGCGGATCTCCTCCGCACGGATCTCGAGCGTGTGGCTCCAGACGACGCGAACGCTCGGCTGCCGGTGCTTCGCGAGATCGCCCAGATCTACCGCGAGCACATCAAGAGCGACTCCGCGCTCGTCACCGTTCTCTCGCAGATCATCGGTCTCGACGGCCAGGACGCCGACGCGGTGCGCGAGCTCGCACGCGTCTACGAGGCGCTCGGCCGCTGGCGCGACCTCCTCACCACGCAGATGCGGCTCGCCGAGCTGGAGACGAACCCGCAAGCGAAGGTGTCCCTCTACCGCGCCATCGCCCAGCGATGGCTCGAGCAGTTCACCAACGTGCAGAACGCCGTCGAAGCTTACGAGAAGCTCCGCGAAGTAGACCCGGCGGACCGCGAGGCGGTCGAGAAGCTCAAGGAGCTCTACGGGAAGCGCCGCGCGTACCGACAGCTCTACGATCTCTATGACGACCAGACGAAGTACACCACAGGCGCCGAGCGGCGCGCGCTCTGGATGGAGATGGCCAAGATGGCCTCCGAGCGCCTCGACCGCGGCGCCGACGCCGCGCGCCTCTACAGGCTCGCGCTCGACGAGGACCCGACCGACGCAACCGCGCTCGACGCCCTCGAAAAGCAGGCCGAACGCGACAAGGACTTCGTCACCGTCGCTCACGCGCTCGAGCGTCGCGCCGAGCTCACCGAGGACCCTGCGGCGAAGCTGGCCGTTCTCCAGAAGCTCGGTAGCGTGTTCGCCGACCGCCTCCAGGACCACGACGGCGCGCTCCGCATCTGGCGCCGCGTCCTCGAGCTGTCACCGGGGCACGCGAAGGCGCTCCGCATCCTGCGCGAGAGCCATCTCGCCCTCAACGATTTCGACGGCCTGACTGCGCTCTACACGCAGTCGGGCGACTGGGAGGGCCTCGTCGAGCAGCTCTCCAGCGCGGCTGATCGCGCCACGGATCCCTCCGTCAAGGTCGACCTCTCGTTCCGCGCCGCAGGCATCTACGAGGAGCAGCTGAAGTCGCCCGATCGCGCGTTCCGCGCGTACGAGCGGGTCCTCTCCGCGCACCCCGACGACCGCCGCGCCGCGAGCGCGCTCGTTCCGCTCTACGAGGCGGAGGAGAAGTGGGCGCGCCTCCCCTCGCTCTACGAGGTGCTCGTCGCCCACACCGAGAGCGACACCGAGAAGCGTGCACTCTACAAAAAACTGGCGATCGTCACGGGAAACAAGCTCGCCGACAAGGCAGCCGCCTTCCGTTTCGCGGTGAAGGCTTTCGAGCTCGCCCCTGCCGAGACCGGCGCCGTTCGCGAGCTCGAGGAGTGGGCACGCGCTTCGGCCGAGTGGGTCGGCTTCGTCAAGGCGCTCGAGGCGCGCGCGAGCTCCGATTCCGCCGACCTCGACGAAAAGCGGACGCTCCGCATGAAGCTCGCCGAAGTGTCGGCGACGCAGACGGGCAACAGCGACGACGCGATCAAGGCCTATCGCGAGCTGATCCAGACGAACGAGGACGACGAGCAGGCCATCGCTGCGCTCGATCGACTCCTGCGGGCTGCCCCCGACCGCCGGGACGACCTGCGCTGGCTCTTCCGCTTGCGCACCGAGCGAGCGCCGAGCGGCGAGGCCCGCATCGCGATCCTGTCCGAGTGGGCGCTTCTCGAGGAGGAGGCGTTCGGCGGTCCTGCCGAGGCGACTTCACTCTACCGGGAGATCCTCGGGCTCGAAGAGCGTCACGTCGGCGCTCTCCGTGCTCTCGCGCGTCTCCTCATCGCTTCCGGCGACGCCGAAGGGGCCGCGAAGGTGATCCAGCAAGAGCGCGATCTCGAGGAGGGCGGCAGCCGCGTCTCCCGCGAGATCGAGCTCGCCCGGCTCTACATGGGCCCGCTCAAGAAACCGCTCGAGGCGCTCGCCGCCGCGAAGCGTGCGCTCGAGCTCGCGCCGAACGACGCGCAGGTGATCGCCGTCGTGGAGGACCTCCTTCCGCTCTCGGAGACCCGCGCGCGCGCGGCCATCATCCTCGAGGAGGCCTACGCGGCAACCGGTGCGTGGCAAAAGCAGGGCGACGTCCTCGCCGTCCTCATCGCGACGGCCGCCTCGAAGTCGGATCGTCTCACGCTCCACATCCGGCTCGCCGAGGTGAAACAGAAGCTCGGCGACCTCGTCGGTGCGTTCGATGTGGTGGCACGTGCTGCCCAGGACAATCCCGCGGAGCTCGAGATCTGGGACCGCCTGAGCATCCTCGCCAACAAGACGCACCGCACGCAGCAGTTCGTCGAAGCCATCGCCCAGGCCGTCCCCGAGAAGGGCGAGACGGGGCTACCCCCCGCCGTCGAGCTCGACCTCGCGGAGCGCGCCGCGACGCTCTACGACGAGATGCTCGGCGAGATCGATCGTGCAACGCCGTACCTCGACCGCATCCTCGCCCGCGACCCGAGCAACGAGCGCGCGTTCATGCGGCTCAAGCAGATCCTCACCACGCGCGAGCGCTGGATCGATCTGGAGACGCTCTACGAGCGGGTCATCGGGGTTACTACCGACGCGAAGCGTCGCGCGGATCTCCTGAACGAGGTCGCGATCATCGCCGAGGAGATCACCGGCGACGCGAACAAGGGCATCTACTACTACGAGCGCATTCTCGAGATCGAGCCCGGCCACGACCAGGCCATCTACGCCCTCGACAAGCTCTACGCCTCGCAGGAGCGCTGGCAGAACCTCGCCGACCTCCTTCAGCGGCGCATCTCGATCGCCGGCTCCGCCGACACGATGCCGTTGAAGCTGCGGCTCGGCACGCTGCTCACGAATCGCCTCGGTGATCCCAAGGCTGCCCTCAACTACCTCGAGGAGGTCGTCGCCGCGGACTCGTCGGTGCGCGAAGCGCGTGACCTGGTCGAGAAATGCCTCACGCACCCAGACCTCAGGCAGCGCGCAGCGCTCATCCTCGAGGGGGTGTACGCAGAGCGAGAGGAGATGCGAGAGCTGGTGCGCGTCCTCGAAGTTCGTCTCGAGTTCGTCGCCGACGACGTCGAGCGCCGCGAGCTCCTTCGCCGGATCGCGGAGCTGCGCGACGAGCGTCTGACCGACGACGCGGGTTCGTTCGACGCGTACGGTCGCCTGCTTCCGCTCGCCCCCGGAGACGTCGAGGCACGCACGCGCTATCTCGAGATCGGCGCGCGCCTCGACCGCCTCAACGACGCGGCCGACGTCCTCCTCGTCGCCGCGAAGAACGCCGACTCGCCTCAGCCACGCGCCGAGATCCTCGGCGAGGTCGCGAAGATCTTCGAAGGTAGCGAGCAGCGCGACCGAGCCGAGTCGATCTATCGGCAGGTCATGGACCTCGCGCCGGAGGACCCGTCAATCGCGCTCCCGGCCGTACGTGCGCTCGAGCGGCTCTACGGTGATCGCGGGAAGAGCCGCGAGCTCGCGGACGTCCTTCGCGTTCAGGTGAAGCTCGAGGAGTCCGCGGACGTACGGCGTGAGCTCTACGGTCGACTGGGAGCCCTCGCCGAGGACAGCCTCTCGGACGACCCCGCAGCGATCGCCGCGTGGAAGGCGAGGCTCGACGACGACCCCGCGGACGAGAAGGCGCTCGTCGCGCTCGATCGGCTGTACGAGCGCAGCGGCGACCACCGCGCGCTCGTCGAGGTGCTTCGCGCGCGCGAGCGCCAGGCCGAGGGCTCCGATGCTCGCAAGGTGCTCATGGTGCGTACGGCCCGCACGCTGGCCGATCGGATCGGCGACGTCCCCGAGGCGATCCTCGCGTTCCGGTCCGTGCTCGACGATTTCGGCGCGGATCGCGAGGTCCTCGGCGCGCTCGTGATGCTCTATGAAAAGGCAGAACAGTGGCCCGATCTCGCCGAGACGCTCGAGGCCGAGCTCGCGCTCGCCACCTCCGATGCGGATCGTATCGCGCTCCTCACGAGGCTGGGCGATGTCCGCCGGAAGAGGCTCTCTGAGGTCACGGAGTCCATCGAGTCCTACCGGCAGGCGCTCACCCTCGACCCCGCCAACGTTCCCGCGCGCTCCGCGCTCGAAGAGCTCCTCGAACAGGATACGTACGCCGACGCCCGCCGCGAGGCCGCCGAGATCCTCCGTCCGCTCTACGAGGCCTCGAGCCAGGAGGCGAAGCTGCTCGGCGTGCTCGACATCCAGATCGAGAACGAAACCACGCTCGAGATCCGTCTCGACCTCTATGTCCGGGCCGTACAGGTCGCCGAGGGCCCGCTCGGAGACGCGGCAAAGGCGTTTGGCTACGCGGCGAAGGCGCTCCGTGAATCCGCCGGCGACCCCGCGATCGCGGCTTGGGTCGAGCGCGCCGAGCGCCTCACCGAACGCACGGGCAGCTACGCCGACCTGGTGCAGCTCTATCGCGACGTCGTGCCCGACGTCCTCGACGAGGATGAGCAGGTCGCCCTCACCCTGCGGATCGCCGAGATGGCGCGCACGAAGCTCGCCGACGCCGCGCTCGCCAAGCAGTACTTCAAGCGTGCACTCGAGGCGCGACCCGACGACGCTCGCGCGCTCGTAGCGCTCGAGCAGCTCCACGAGGAGGCCGCCGAGCACGAGCCGCTGCTCGAGGTGCTCAAGCGCCGGGCGGAGGTAGCGCCGGACGACGAGTCGAAGCGGGTCATCCTCTACAAGCAAGCACGAATTTGCGACGAAGCTCTCAACGACCGCGATCGTGCGGTCTCCGCGTACGAGCAGATCCTCGACGTCGGGATGGACGCTCCTGCCGTCGCTGCGCTCGAGCGGCTCTACAGCGCTTCCACGCGCTGGGGTGACCTCGTCGCTCTCCACGAGCGCGAGCTCGTGGCCGAGGGGACGCCGCGCGAGCGCCGCGCTGCGATCCATCATGGGCTCGGCCGTGTGCATGAGAAGGAGCTAGGCGAGCTCGATCGCGCGTTCGACGAGTACGCCGAGGCGCTGCGAGAGGACGGGACGCACGAGGCGACGATCGCCGCGCTCGAGCAGCTGATGACCCAGAAGGCCACCGCGGGTCGCGCTGCCGAGATGCTCGAGCATGTGTACCTCTCTCGCCTCGATTGGCGGAAGGTCATGGGGGCCCTCGAGGCTCGCCTCGAGAGCAGCGAGGACCCTGACGAGCGTCGGACGCTTCTACGGAGGCTCGCGAAGCTCCACGAGGAGCAGGAGGAGAACTACCGCGCTGCCCTCGACGTGACGTCGAAGCTCCTCGCCGAGGACCCGACCGACGAGACCACCTGGGCGGAGCTCGAGCGGCTTGCTCGCGTCGCGAACGGGGAGGAGAGGCTCGCCGAGATCTACGCGGCTCAGCTCGAAAAGACCACGGCTGACGAGCCCGCGACGGCCCGCCTTGCGTATCGGACGGGCGAGCTCTTCGAGAGTCAGAAAGAAGGGGCTCGCGCGCTGCAGTTCTATCGCCGCGCGTACGCCTTCTCGCCCGAAGAGGGTCAGGATGCCTTCAAGGCCATCGATCGGCTGCTCGCAGGGAGCGCGAAGCCCGCCGAGCGCGTCGCGCTGTACCGCGATGCGCTCGAGTACCGCACCGATCCGGACCAGCGCGTGGCGACGCTCCAGTCGATCGCGCGCATCGAGGAGGAAGAGATCAGCGACGACGAGGCGGCCATCGCGACGCATCGTTCCATCCTCGACATCGACGAGACCTCCGCCGTCGCGCTCGACGCGCTCTCGCGGCTCTACATGCGTCGCGAGCGCTTCCGCGACCTCGCCGACCTCCTCCGCCGGCGCGCGGAGCAGAGCGCTCTCCCGGAGGAGGAGGCCAAGTGGCGCCTCGGTCTCGCGCGCGTGCTCGACGAGAAGCTCGGCGAGCACGCGGCGGCGATCGACGAGCTCGAGACGGTCCTCGGCCTCGTTGGTGCCGTGACGCCGCGCGGTGAGACGTATCTGACGGCCATGGCGACGCTCGAGGTGATGGTGGAGCGCGGCCAGGAGAGCGGCGACCTGACCCGTCGCGTCGTCGAGCTCCTGCGCCCGATCTACGAGCAAGAGGACGACTGGCGAAAGCTCGTCGATGTCGCGAAGCATCGCTTCGCGCTCGCCACCACGCCCGGGGACAAGGTCTCCGTTCTGCGCGACACCGCGAAGCTCCTCGAGGTGCGCGGCAACGACCTCGACAAGGCGTTCCAGTGCCTCAAGGAGGCGTTCGTCCTCGACCCCGACGACGGCGACACGCGCGAGGAGCTCGACCGGCTCGCGGTCTCGACCGCGCGCTGGGACGACCTCGCAGACGCCTACGAGCAAGGCATCGCCAAGATCGACGGCATTGGACAGCGAGAGCTGCTCGAGGCCCTCGCGAAGCTCCACGACAAGCGCCGCGATGACCCTCGTCGGGCGCTCGCGGCCTGGGATCGCCTGTTCCAGCTGGACGAGAGCGACTCGCGCCCGCTCGACGAGATGGATCAGCTCGCGACGCTGCTCAGCGACTGGTCGACGCTCGTCCGGGTCCTCGCCAAACGCGCTGAGCTCACCAACGACGACGAGGAGCGCGCGAGCCTCTGGCGCCGCATCGGCGAGGCGCGTCGCGACATGCTCGACGACCCGCAGGGCTCGATCGACGCCTACGAGCGCGCCCTCGAGCTCGAGCCGGAGAGCGCCTTCACGCTCGACAACATCATCACGCTGTACGAGGAGCGGAACGATGCGGCGCGGCTCGTCGACCTCTATCGGCGGCGCGTCGAGCTGTGCACCAGCGAGGACGACCTCGAGCTGAAGCATCGGCTGCTGCTCGATGCCGCCAGAGCCACCACCACTGGCTGCCAACGCTGCGCCGCACCGAAGCACCAGTGCGTTTGCTGCTGTTGCGTCGTTCGCTGGTGAGATCGATCTGGACAATGAGGATGCTGAGGATGAGGATGATGAGAAGGAAAAGGAGGAGATGCGTGCCACACGTACAGTGAGTGCGACGCTGCGAGCCCAAGAGCGCTCGATTGC
>JANXVA010000302.1 GCA_025351875.1 Myxococcales bacterium
AGGCGCATGGGTCGTTCTCCTTGCGGGCCCCATCGCAATTGCTGCGCCACCGCGTCGTCGGCGTAACCTCCCGCGCCGCGCGCGATGGGAGAAATGCAGACGGTGCATCCACGCACCATCTTGCATGTAGCTGAAGCATCCGGCAGGCAGCCGGACCCGCGCGGGCAAGAAGCTCGACGCATCCCTAGAGAAGAAGTGCAGCGCGACGGGCGAGATGAGCGTACGGCGCGAGATGTCCACTCGACGTGCGACGTCTTCCTCCGTGCCTAAGCCGTGTCCCGCTCGCCCGGTGGGTCGTTACCCACGAAGCCGCGCCATGCGTGACCCATCAGCCACGCCGGGATGACACGTAGACGCGCGGCTTGCAGGCTCGCGGCGTGGAGGTCGCCATGGGTGGACGAAAGATTCGGGACGAGGCCGATGCGCGCGGGTGCATCGCTTCGGTGAAACGTGCGGGGGTCGAGCTGGCGCAGTGGGCGCGCGCCGAAGGCATCGACGGAAGATCGTTGCGGGCGTGGGCGACCAATTTGGAACGCCGCTCGCGGACTCGGACCAAGCTTGCGTCGACGCGCGGGGTCGCAAAGGTTCGACTTGTCGAGCTCGTCCCCACGACGGTCGAGCACGCGCGGAGCCTTTATGTGATTCGGGTCGGTGAGCGAAGCGTCGAGGTCGACGCGGGCTTCGACGAGGGCACGTTGCGTCGCGTGCTCGCGGTGCTCGCGGCGTGCTGAGCCTCCCACCTACAGTTCGCGTGTTCGTCGCGATCGAGCCTCTCGATATGCGCGGCTCGTTCGACGCGCTCGCGGGCGCCGTGCGTCGGCTCGGGCTCGATCCCGTCGACGGGCACCTCTATTTGTTCCTGAATAGGAGCCGCCGGATCGCCAAGGCACTGTGGTTCGACGGTTCGGGCTGGTGCACGCTGGGAAAGCGACTCGAGGCCGGGAGCTTTCAGCTTCCGTCGACCTCGGACCAGCAATCACAGGTTTCGATCGACGGCTCGGCGTTCGCGTCACTCCTCGCGGGGATCGATTTTACGGCATCCCGTCGTGGATGGTATCGACGTCCTCGGCCAACGCTGGTCGATAGGGGATCGACAGATCCCTAAGATCATGATCTTTTCGCGCCGTGGTCGACCTCGGGGCGGTGCGAAAGGAGAACGCCGAGCAGCGCGCGCAGATCGCCGCGCTGCTCGTACAGCTCGCCGAGTCGCAGGCATCGAATGCCGCGCTCATCGAGCAGCTTGCGCGCCTCAACGAACGAGTCGCCGAGCTGCTCGCGATCGGGCAGCGTCGGCTACGGAAACCGGCAATCGAGCGGCGGGCGGCGCCGCCGCCAGACGTCCCCGCCGAGACGAAGAACGCGTTCGAGAATCGACCGAAGCCGCCGGCGAAGAGCGAGCTCCCGCAGCCCGACGTCGCTCGCCCGCCGCCGACGGGCCGAAAGCCCGTGCCGGCGCATCTCCAAGCCGAAGAGCACGTGCTGCGGCCCGACGCGTGCGCGCACTGCGGCGGCGTCGGTCTCGATGTCGCCGACGAGATTGTCGAAGAGAAGCTGCACGTGGTCAAAGAGCACCAGCGTCGCCGGGTCGTGCGTCGAACGACATGCCGTTGCCGCGCGTGTGGCGGTCGCACGACGCCGCGTTCGCTGCCCGCGCCGTACGAGCGCTCGAAGGTCACCTGTGAGTGGCTTGCGTGGTTGGTCTATCAGAAGTTTGCGCTGCTCAATCCCCTCGATCGCATCCGTCGTGATCTCGCCGAGCGCGGCGTTCCGATCGCGATGAGCACGCTCGTCTCGCTCATCGAGCGCGCGGCCGACTTGCTCGCGCCGATCGACGGGCTGCACTGGCGAAAACTCCTCGCGGGCTCGTGGATGGCCACCGACGGGACCGGTCTGAAGGTCCTCGTGCCGAAGCTCCCAGCGGCGCATAATGGGTATATAGAGCTCTATCGAAATAGCGAGCTCGCCGTTTTTCAATACGAAGCCGACAAGAGTAGCGAGGCGGTGGTCAGCAAATTGCGGCCCTTCCGCGGGACGCTCACCGCCGACGCCGAGCATCGCTTCAACGCGGTCTACGCCACCGGTGATGTGCTCGAAGCCGGCTGCAACGCACACGGCCGTCGCAAGTTCCGCGACGCCGAAGAAACGCAGCCCATCCTCGCCGTCGAAGGTGGCGGCTTCCTGGGCGCGATCTACGGCGAAGAGGCAAAGGCGAGCGAGCTCGGGCTCACCGGCGATGCGCTCCGGGCACATCGACAGCGGCGCATCCGCCCGCTCGCCGACGAGATGGAACGCTGGCTCGACGCGGTGAAGCCCACGCTCTTGCCGTCGGAGCCGCTCATGACCGCGATTCGCTATTACAAGAACCACCGCGACGCGCTCTTCCGCTTCATCGACGACCCCGATGTGCCCATCGACAATTCGCCGACGGAGCGCGAATTCCAAAACGTCGCGAAGCTACGCCTCAACATGCTGTTTGCCGGAAGCACCGAGGGCGCTCATCGCGCGTGCGCGCTGCTCGGCATCGTCGCGACCTGTCGCGCCAACCGCGCGCCCGTGCAGGCCTATCTTGGCTGGGCTTTCGAGCGGCTCGGCACGCACCGCGACGTCTTCGGGCTCGAGATCGACGACATCACGCCGGCGGCCTTCAAGCGAACCCTGGCGTGAGCGCTGACGTCGCAGCGCCGTGCCCGACGCATGCGGAGGCTCGATCTGCATCCCGGCGTCGCTGATGGGTCACCTTACAGAACGATCTTCTTCCACCCACCCGCGCGGAATTTCGCGCTCATCGTGATCGCAGCGAGCGTGCAGTAAACGCATGCGGCAAACCAAATCCCGACGAGGCCGACGTGGGCAACCACGCCGAGCACGTACGCGAGCGGGACGAGCACGCCAAACACCAACAAGAACTG
>JANXVA010000303.1 GCA_025351875.1 Myxococcales bacterium
ACGCGGTTGGGGTGATTCGGCACCGCGGTCCACGTCAATGTCGTCACGGGCGCGGCCTGCCCCGCGGGCACGATCGATACGGCGTTGGCCGGCAACGGCAGAGTCAGCGTGGTGGCGTAGACCGTGACGCGGGTGTTCACCCCGTTGAAGACGACCTCGGGATCCGCGAAGAAGGCGATTGGCCCGGGGACAATGGTGACCTTCAGGTGCGGCGGAGCGTCGGTGCAGCCATCACCGCTCGAGACGACGACGTCGTAGACGCTGCCGACCATCGTCCCGCCGCCGAACGTCGCGGCGACCTGGGTGCCAGCGGCGTTGACCATCGTCGAGGCGCTCGTGAGCGTGGCGAGCCCGGTGGCTTCGAGGCTCACCGTCGTTGCCGGGAGGAAGCCCGAGCCATTGACCGTGATCGCGCCGCCGCCGCCGCAGATCGTGGAGGGGATGACGGACAGCACCACCGGCGGATCGTCGACGCGGAGCTTCACGTCCTCGATCGAGGCGCAGTCGGCGGGCAGCGGGTTGGTGACGACGACCGGGTAGTCGCCTTGAAGGAGGGAGGCCTTGGTGATCGCCACCGTGAGCCCGGTGCACTCCTCGACGACGCCTTCGGTGAACATGCCAGTGACGGCGGCGCAGCCGGTGGCCTTCGTCGGCGTCAACTTCAGGGTGCCGATGGTGACGGTGGGCAACGTCGTCCCCACGTGGAGGAAGCCGGCCCCCGCGACGTCGACGGTCTGGTCACCCTGGGCGTCGCAGATGGGCGTCGGCGTGACCGAGGTGACCGAGGGAGGCGGCGCCACGTGGAGCACCACGGTTTCGAGCGACTTGCAGTCGGCGGGCTTCGGGTTGGTGACGACCACGGGATAGTCGCCCTCGGGGAACGTGCCGAGCGGGATCAGGAAGGTGATCGAGGTGCACGACATCAGCGCGCCTTCGGTGAGCTGGCCGGGGACCGCCGTGCATCCGGTGACCGTCTTCGGCACGAACGTCGTCGACCCGACGGTCACGGTCGGGGCCAGCGTCGCGCTCGAGAGGAAGCCTGTCCCGGTGAGCGTCATCGTCTGATCGCCCTGCGCGTCGCACACGAGATCGGGCGCGACCGCCGCGACGGTCGGCGGCGGGACGACGGTGATGGCGATCTTGTCGCTCGATACACAGTTTGCCGGCGCCGGGTTGGTGAGCGTGACGTCGTAGACGCCGGGCTTGAAGGTGGCTTTGGGGATGACGAACGTGGCCGAGCTGCAGCTCTGGACGTCGCCCTCGGCGTGCTTGCCGGGCACGGGCGCGCAGCCGTCGACCTTCGTGGCGGTGAAGTCTTTATCGGCGACGTGAACGACGGGCAGCGTCGCTCCGACCTGCAAGATCCCCGAGCCGGTGAGCACGACCGTTTGATCGTCTTCGGCGTCGCAGAGGACGTCGGGCGCCGTGCCCATGAGCGTGGGGCGGGGGACGGCGAGAAGCCCGCCAGCGAACGTCGCGGCGTGGTGCTCGTCGGGGTTGGTGACGATCACGTCGTAGAGGCCGGGGACGAGCTTCTGCTCGGGCGTGACCCGGAAGCTCATCTTCTGCTCGCTGGACCAGTGCACCAGGCTCTTCGAGGGGGCGGCCGGATCGTCGGCGAGGTCGGCTTTGCCGGAGGCCGCGGCGCCCGCGAGGTCTTGCTTTCGATCGAGCGTGATGTGCGGGAGCTGGAGCTGCGTCGCGTCGAGCGTCTTGATCGGCATCGGCGTGAAGCCGTCGCCGCTGAGGGTGACCTCGGTCGTGAGCTGCTCGACGCAGACGAGGTCGGGTTGAACCGCCTTCGAGGTCAGCGTGGGGCTCTCGATATCGTGGCTGCACCCGAGGAGGAGCGTCGCGAGGAGCACCCCGGCTCGCGCGATCGTCTGGTGGAGGGGATTGCCCGTCATTTTCGTGAGGTGCCACGAGGCCGCGGCGAATGGCTCACGTTTCTTCGGCTCGAGAGCGGGCCCCCACATGCATTCGTCGGTTCGATTCGAGGCTCAGGGGCGAACCTCGAGCGCGCTCTCGCGGAGGGAGAGCGCGAGCGCGGATCGACGTCGTCTCAGCGGGCGA
>JANXVA010000333.1 GCA_025351875.1 Myxococcales bacterium
GGTCTTGAGCTCGCGCGGCTTCGTGATCTCGTCGAGGCGCTTGCGCTCGTCGAGGGCGAAGTACGACTGACGAATGTCTTCGACGAGGCCGTTGGTGCGCGACCAGTCTTTCGGCGGCTTGTAGTCCGACGAGTCGGAGAAGACGAAGTACCGATCGAGGTACTCCTGCCGCTCCTGCATCTTGCGCTCGAAGACAGTGCGCAGGTCCTGCTGGTTGCGGATGATGTACGGCGTCATCACGAGGACGAGGTTGCGCTTCTCCTGCGTGTTGGTGCGCTTGCGGAAGAGGGCGCCGAGCACCGGGATGTCGCCGAGCACGGGGACCTTCTCCTCCGCGCGCGACGTGACGTTGCGGATCAAGCCGCCGATGACGACCGTCTGCTGATCCTGGACCACGAGCTTCGTCGTCGCCGTGCGCTTGCTGATCGGGATCGCGCCGAGCGTTCCGCCGAGCGGCGCGCCCTGCTCGCTGATCTCCTCGCTCACGTCGAGGCGGACCTCGTTCGAGTCGTTGAGGTGCGGCTTGATCTTGATCTTCGTGCCGACGTCCTGGCGAGGCGAGCCGACCGAGCCGAGGCCGCCGAGACCGCCGAGCGCGCCGAGCGCGCCCGCTGCACCTGCGGCGCCCGGGAACGAGCTGACGGCGTTGGTCTGGAGCGGGATGTTGTCGCCGACGTTGATCTCCGCGTCCTCGTTGTCGAGGGCGAGGATGTGCGGCGTCGAGAGGAGGTCGGAGTCACCGGTGCGCGCGAGCGCCTGGATGAACGTACCGAACGCGGGCACCGAGATGCCCGTGCCGAGGAAGTTCTGCGAGCCTGAGATGCCCGGGCCGCGGACACCGAGCGCGAAGCCCTGCAGCGCGTCGGGGTCGGTGGGGACGGGGGGGATGGTGTTGGTGATCTTGTTGCCGCCGAAGATGAGCGAGTCGTTCGGCTGATCGAAGGCGAACGGGGCGCCGCCGTGGAAGCTGACGCCGAGCGAGTCGGAGCGCTTCAGCTGGAGGTCCATGATGACCGCCTCGATGAAGACCTGCCGGCGTGGCTGGTCCAGGCGATCGATGACGGAGCGGAGCGAGGCGTAGTCGCGGAGCGACGACGTGACGACGATCGAGTTCGTCGCCTTGTCGGCAGAGACCTTCACGCCTCCCTCGAAGATGCCGGCCGCTTGGGAAGCAGGCGCGGGAGCCGCCTGACCTCGACCTCCACCGGGCGCGGGCGAGGCCGTGCCGGTGATGATGTCGGTGAGCGTCTTGGTCAGCTCGGTCGCGTCCGCGTGCTGAAGGGGCAGAACGTGGATCTCCCCTTCCCCCGTCTGCGGGACGTCGATGCGCTTGATGAGCTCGAGGATGCGCAGGTACGCGCGCTCGGTCGAGACGATGACGATCGAGTTGGAGCGATCGTCGGCGACGATCTTCGCGACGTGGAGGTCGCCGCCGATGCTCGACGGCGCCGCGCCTGTGCTCGAGCCGCCGCCGGCCTTCGGTGTCGAGGGGGCGCCGCCGCCGCCCTTGATGTCGAAGAGCTCGTTGATGCGCTTCTCGACGTCGCTCGCAGACGCGTAGTGAATGGGCTCGATGAAGATCTGGTCGCCGCTCGAGCCGACGTCGATCTCCTCGAGGATCTGCATCATCCGGCGGATGTTCGTCCCGCTGTCGGTGACGATGATCATGTTGCCGGGGCCGTACACGGTGATGTCGGCCTCCTTCGACTTGAACTTGCCGAGCACGTTCGCCGCGTCGTCGGCGCTGATGTGGCCGAGGCGATGCATGCGCGTGACGAAGCGATCCTCCGACGGCGAGCCCTGCGTGGCTCCGTAGATCGGCGTTCCCTGCGTCGCGATCGCGTTGGTCTCGACGATCTTGAGGAAGCGTCCGTGCGGGACGACGGTGAGGCCGTTGGTCTCGAGGATGGAGAGGAACGCCTGGTACGCCTCGGCGACCGTCACCTTCTGCGGTGAGTAGACGGTCGCCTTGATGTTCTTGACCTTGCCGCCGAAGATGAAGCGCTTGCCGGTGAGCTGCGCGATGACGCGCACGAGCTCGGCGAGATCCGCATCCTCGAGGGAGAAGGCCACGCGGTAGTTCGGGCTGCGCGGCTCGAACTCCAGGGCGTTCTCGAACTGCGTGAGCGCGGTCGTGTCCGAGGGCGACTTGCCTCCAGCGGGAGTGCCTGCGGCGCCACCCTTGCCGAGCGCGCCCGCAGCCGGGACGCCGGTGCCTGGAGTGATCGCGGGGACGGCGGGCGAAGCCGCAGTGGCGGCGGGTGCCGCGGGCGCAGCCGCGGGAGACCCGGCGGCGGCCTGGGCCGCGGCGGAGACGCCGCCGCCGGCCGGTTGCGTGACGCGATCCTTCAAGCGTGGCTGCGCATGCGCGAGCCCCACCGTGAGTGGAACTGCGCCGATCGTCAGCAGAAGTAGGTGCCGTTTTTTCATCGTGCTCGAGAGTGCGTGCGTAGTCGTACGTGCGGAGGGGACGGGAAAATCAGATCGAGAGAGGCTTCTTGGCGTTCGGAGCGGACTCCGTGGAGCGCGCGCCTTCGCCGCTGCCGAGCGCGCGGCTCGTGACGGCGACCGCGACGAGGCTGAGCGCGCCGACGAAGAGCACGCACGCTGCGACGAGCAGCGCGACGGTTCGCAGCGTGCGAGTCGTCAGGGTGCGTTCGGCAAGGGTGTTCGCGTTCGGCGTCATGTTCCTGCTCCTGCCGTCATTCGAGTCACGGTGTCCAAGTTTGCCACCGGCAGTCTCGATCACTTGATGTTGTAGTCGAGGTTCATGTTCTGGCCGCGCCGGTTCACCTGCACGACCAGCTTGTCGGCAGTGCGGAGGCGCGCGTAGGCCTCGAGGGCCTTCTCGGGGCTCGCCATGTCGAAGCCGTTGATCGTCTGGAGGCGATCGCCGTTCTCCATCCCGAGCGTGCCGAGCAGCGTCTCGGGGCGGATGCCGAACATGCGGATGCCGACGGTCTTGCCGTTCTCCTGCTCGGGGACGATGCGCGCCTGGCGCATCAGCTCGGACTGGTTCTCGAGGATCTTGTCGACGACGCCGCGGTCGATGTTGAACTCGGTCGCCGAGATCTTCTGGATGCCCTTCGCGAGCGCGGGGTCGAGCGCGCCTGCACCGCCCTTCACGGGCGCGGCGGAGACGGAGGCGGCCGGCGGCGGAGCGGCCGCGTGCACCTCGGGCTGCTTGAAGAGCTGCGCCTGGCAGAGCGAGCTGCCGTTCTGAAACCACACGCGATCCCATCCGACGAAGTGAACGGTCTTGCCGCCGATTTCACCGCCACGCCGGCGGAGCATCGACTTCGTGTCGGTCGTCCCGCTGACCGCCGCGAAGGACCAGTCCGGATCGCTCGAGGCCGCGATGACGAGCACCTTCACGCCGTCGCACATGGGAGCGTTCCACGGGTCGCTCGTATCGAGCGTCGTCGACGCGACCGCCGTGTCGTCTACCGCGGGCGGACGCAGCGGTCCGGTGACGTGGTCGAACGGGTTCCGCGCCAGGATGGGCTCGGCCGTCGGGTTCTTGATCGACGAGCTCGACATCGGCGCGACCTTCGCGACCGGCGGCGGCGCGGAGAGCGCCTTCTCGTCGGGGGTCAAGCTGATGCCGACGAGCTGCGTGACGGCCTGCGCGTTCAGCAGCGCCGCGATCGCGACGAGCGGAAGCACGACGAGCCAGAAGTTCTTTCGGAGGAGCTGATCGACGGGCATGAGAACGGGGGTCCAGCGGGAGCTGTGCGAGGCGCATGCCACCAAGAAAACCGTGGAAAATCCAGGCTAATCTGCGGTTTCTGAACAGCGTGTTCGCCACCTTGGCGAGGACGGCGCGTGACGGGGCCGCCGCCTGACAAAGTGACAATCGGATTTCGCGCAGCGGCCGGTTGCGGCTAGGGTCCGGACTCCATCGCATGGAGACCGTCGTCGTTCTGCCGCGTGCGGCTCCCCCTCCCGCGCTGTGCTTTCGGTGCGGTGCGGGCGCGGGCCTGGCGCTCGTGCCGTGCAAGCTGCGCACGACACCGAAGGACTCGGCGGCCCTCGACGCGGCACAAGCGGCGGGGTTCGTGATCGGCTGGCTCGGCCCGGTGGCGGACCTCGTCGAGGTGGCGCGCGTGGCGCACGGGACCCGCGAGGCGACGGTGGGGATCCCGCTCTGCGTTTCGTGCGCTGCTGCGTGGCGGAAGGCGAAGGCCGCGGAGGCTGCCGTTGCGATCGACGATGCGGCCGTCGCGCTGTCACGCGTTCATCCGAGCGCGGGCGCGGCGGTGGCCGCGGCCGCGCGAGCTCAGTCGACGCCGTCGGCGCCGCCTTCCAGGCCGC
>JANXVA010000353.1 GCA_025351875.1 Myxococcales bacterium
GATGTTCACGAACGCGGGCATGGCCCCGTTCAAGGACGTGTTCACCGGCAAGGATCGCCGGCCCTTCACGCGCGCAACTTCGAGCCAGAAGTGCATCCGCATCTCGGGCAAGCACAACGACCTCGAGAACGTCGGCGTCACGGCGCGCCACCACACGTTCTTCGAGATGCTCGGCAACTTCAGCTTTGGCGACTACTTCAAGGACGACGCGATCCCGTTCGCTTGGGAGCTCATCACCAAGGAGTGGGGCATCCCTGGCGATCGCCTGGTGGTGACCGTCTTCGGCGGCGCCGACGGCATCCCGGCGGATGACGAGGCGCGCGCCATCTGGAAGAAGGTCACCGGCTTCGGTGACGACCGCATCATCGGTATCCCGGGCGTTCCGGGCGACAACTTCTGGCAGATGGGTGAGACCGGCCCGTGCGGCCCGTGCACCGAGCTCCACTTCTTCACCGGCGACGGCGAGGCCACGCCCTCGACGTTCGGCGAGGAGCCCACCCCCGACGGCAAGGGCTGGATGGAGATCTGGAACCTCGTCTTCATGCAGTTCAACCGCACGGAGAAGGAAGGCGGCGGCTACGATCTCGCGCCGCTGCCGAAGCCGTGCGTGGACACGGGCGCGGGCCTCGAGCGTGTCGCGAGCGTTCTCCAGGGCAAGACGACCAACTACGACACCGATCTGCTGCGCGCGCTCGTCGACAAGGCCGCGATGATCTCCGGCAAGATCTACCGCGGCAGCCAGGGTGACGACGACGTGTCGATGCGCGTCATCGCCGACCACGCGCGCCTCACCGCATTCCTCATCTCGGAGGGCATCTTCCCGGATCGCGCAGGTCGCCCTTACGTGCTCCGTCGCGTCATGCGTCGGGCCATCCGTCACGGTCATCGCCTCGGCATCGCCAAGCCGTTCCTCCACGAGGTCGCGCTCGAGGTCGTGGGGCAGATGAGCGAGGCGTATCCCGAGCTCCTCGCGCGCAAGGACGTGATCGCGAGCGTCGTCGAGCAGGAGGAGGTGCGCTTCCGCGAGACGATCGACCGCGGGCTGAAGATGCTCGACGAGGAGGTCGGCCGCCTGAAGAGCAGCGGCGGGAAGATCATCCCCGGCGACGCCGTCTTCAAGCTCTACGACACGTACGGCTTCCCGATGGACCTCACCGAGGTCATCGCCCGCGAGCGCGACCTCACGATCGACGTCGCCGCCTACGAGAAGGCGATGACGGAGCAGAAGGCGCGCAGCGAGGCGTTCAAGATGGACGATGCCGTCGTCGAGATCTACCGCAAGGCCATCGACGTGCTCCGCGACGCGAACGGCGGCGACGAGAAGGCGGCCGTACGCTTCACGGGCTACGAGCGCGAGGAGGGGGAAGGCAAGGTGCTGTTCCTCGCCCACGGCAAGGACCGCGCAGACGCGCCCACGCAGATCGCCAAGAAGGGTGACAAGGTTGCCGTCGTGGTGGACGAGACGCCCTTCTACGCCGAGTCTGGCGGTCAGGTCGGGGACAGGGGCGACATCCGCACGAAGGCCGGCGCCCACATTCGCGTGCAGGATACACAGAAGCCCCTGGCAGGGCTGGTGGTGCACCTCGGAGAGGTCCTCGAGGGCGAGGTCTCCGTCGGTGATGTTGTGGAGCTCGAGATCGATCACGTGCTCCGCACCGCCACGCGCCGCAACCACTCCGCGACGCACCTCCTGCACTGGGCCCTCCGCAAGACCGTCGGCGACAGCGCAACGCAGAAGGGCTCGCTCGTCGGGCCGGATCGCCTGCGGTTCGACTACTCGTCCGGCAAGCCCCTCACCGCCGACGAGATCCAGAAGATCGAGGACCTCGTGAACGAGAAGATCCTCCTCGCCGCGCCCATCCTCACCGAGGTCCTGCCGCAGGCCGAGGCGAAGAAGCGCGGCGCGATGGCGATCTTCGAGGAGAAGTATGGCGACGTCGTCCGCGTGTTGACGATGACGAGCGACTCCGTCGAGCTGTGCGGCGGAACGCATGCGCGTTCCCTCGGCGAGATCGGGCTGTTCAAGGTGCTCTCGGACAGCGGCATCGCCGCCGGGGTGCGCCGCATCGAGGCCGCGACGGGCATGAACGCGCTCGCGTACGTGAGGCAGCTGGAGGGTTCCATCAAGGCCGCCTCGCGCCTCGTGAAGGCGGGGCCGAACGAGCTTCCCGAGAAGATCGAGCGGCTCATCGACGACACCAAGAAGCTCGAGAAGGAGCTCGCCGAGACGAAGCGGAAGCTCGCGTTCGGCGGCGGCGGCGGGGCCGCGGCGGGCGGCAGCTCAGGCGGTGGTGGCATCGACGACCTCGCCGCGAAGGCGCGGGAGCTCCCGTTCGGGAAGGTTCTCGCCGCGAAGGTCGACGTTCCCGACGGCGCCATGCTCCGTGAGCTCGCGGAGAAGGTCAGGGACAAGCTCGGGGACGCCGTGGTTCTCCTCGGCTCGATCAGCGGCCCGAAGGCGCAGCTCGTCTGCACGGTCTCGAAGTCGCTCACAGGCAAGCTCAAGGCCGGTGACTTGATCCGCCCGATTGCTCAGATGCTGGGTGGGTCGGGCGGCGGTCGTCCCGACATGGCGCAGGCCGGCGGCACCGACATCGCGAAGATCGACGAGGCGCTCGAGCACCTGTACACGCTCGTGTCGTAGAGGCTGGCCTCACTGTTCTCGCTCGCCGAGAGCCCGAGCCCGTGCCCGTGCCCGATCTCGTCTGACGCGTCGCGCCACGACCTCGTCCGCACCGCAGCAGCTCCTACGCGTGACGGTGGAGCCGCTGCGGCTGCCGCAGGATCTTCGTGTCGCGCGGCCCCTTGTCCATGACGGGGGGTCGTGTGACTTCGCACACCTAGTGGCGCCTGAAGGTGTGCTACCAACGTGAGCAAGGGGGGCCCGTAGAGCCTCCCAGCTTGGCCTGCTCGCTAGGGCATGATCACGAAGTGATCGCCCCGGCATGATCCTCAGCAGCCGCTGCGGATCTCGCTCACGGAAAGGTAAGTCGTCTTGAAGAAGCTCCTTCCGATTCTCGTCCTCCTCGGCGCCTGCGCCCCCGACATCACGTCGGATCCGGCCCCGCCCGCGACGATCATCGTCGAGTTCGACCCGGCCGCCGCCGTGCCGGTCGTTCCGCTCCCGAACGATCTCGCGCTGCGCACGGGGCTCATCGTCGTTCCGCCTTCGCCGACGGACTCGCCGGCCCAGAAGGAGTTCAACGAGCAGTACCTCGGCAAGCTCAACGGGTTTCCGTACGAGAGCAACGCCTCGGTGACCGTCTCCGGCGACCTCAAGCCCGAGAGCGTCAACGCGAAGACCGTTCTCGCGTTCGACGTGACGAACCCGGCCGCACCCGCCCCGGTCGTCATTGCTCCGACGTACGCGAACAAGAAGATCACCATCCCGCCGCCCGCGGGCAACTGGCTCCGCGCGCACAAGTACGCGATCGCCACCATCGGCGGCGCGAACGGCCTTCGCGGCGCGCAGGATCAGAACGTGGTCGGGTCGCAGACCTGGACGCTCGTGGCGAGCCGCAACCCGCTCGTCACATGCCCGAACGGCGACCTGAAGTCGCCGGACTGCGAGCCCGCGGTCGACATCATCCCCTCGACGGAGACCGACCCCGCCGCGAAGCTCAAGGACGAGACGGCGAAAGGGCTCCAGCTCGAGCAGCTCCGCCTTCTCTACAAGCCGGTCCTCGACGCGCTCGCGATCCCGCGCGGTGACGTCCCCATCGTCTGGACGTTCAGCATCGTCGACGCCGGCGAGATGACGTTCGACCCGGCGAACAAGGTGATCCCCTTCCCGAACGACCTCGTTCGCACGGGTCCCAAGGGCACGGTCCAGCTCCCGCACCCGAAGACGGGTGCAGTGATGATGCCCGCCGACTGCCAGACGACCGACAGCTCGATCCTCCTCGTGTGCGGTCTCAACACGCTCGACGGCTTCTCCACGCTCGCGCCGCTGATCAGCGAGAACTCGGACAAGGCGGGCGCGCTCGACCAGGGAACGATCGACGCCGCGTCGCTCACCCCCGCGAGCGTCGGCCTCGCGAAGCTCGCGACGAAGGCGCCGCCCGAGATCCAGACGACGCCCAAGTGGACGCCCTGCCTCAACTGCCAGTCGAGCGCCAAGGCTGACGGCACGCCGCAGACGTCGCCGCAGCAGCTCCAGTGGAAGTTCGATGCGCCGCTCGACGAGTCGACGACGTACTTCGCGTACGTCTCGAGCGCCGTGAAGGACAGCGCCGGAAAGGCCGTCATCGCTAACCCGGTGTTCGCGCTCGTCCGTTCCAGCGAGCCGCTGGTCGACGCCGCGGGAAAATCCACGGTCACCCTGATCACGGACGACCAGGCGAAGCAGCTCGAGCCCGTGCGCGCCGCCTTCAAGCCGGCGTTCGACGGCCTCGCGGCGAAGGGCCTCGCGCGCGCCGACCTCGCGCTCGCGTTCCCGTTCACCACGCAGTCCGAGTCGAGCATCCTCGACACGCTCTACGGCGTGCCGACCCAGGCGAAGGCGCTCGGCCTGCCCGACTATCCGATCGCCACGCAGAAGGCGACCGCCCTCTATCAGGGCGCGGCCGGCGCTGCGGGGATCCCCGTCACCGATATCCAGGATTTCTATGCCGGTCAGTGGCTCACGCCTGTCGCCGTCACGGGTCCTGGCGGAACGCTGAACCCCGACCCCACGAAGATCAAGATTCTCCCGGTCACGTGGGCGATGTCGATCCCGACCGACACGGTGGCGCACCCGATGCCCGCCGGCGGCTGGCCCGTCACGATCTTCGGCCACGGCTTCACGCGGTCGCGTAACGATTTTCTCGCGATCGCCAACTCGCTCGCAAAGGCCGGCCAGGCCGTCATCGCGAGCGACGTCCTCTTCCACGGTGAGCGCACGTCGTGCACCGGGTCGAAGGCGTCGACGGGTCAAGCCGACGACGCCGCGTCCTGCAAGGACGCGGGGACCATGAAGTGCGACGAGGGCTTTCAGGGCCTCTGCGTCCTTCGCGATGACGCAGCGCGCCTCGCCTGCGTGAAGAACATCACCACCGACCCGTTCGGCGACGGCTTCTGCTTCGCCAACGGCCAGGGTCGCTGCGCCGCCGACAACAAGTGCCAGGGCACGGGCGCGGACTTCCTCCGCGACGCGAGCCAGAAGGTCTCGATCAGCGGCTGGAACATCTTCAGCCTCACGAACTTCTTCGCGACGCGCGACAACTTCCGCCAGCAGGTCATCGACCTCTCGCAGCTCGTCAACGTGCTGAAGAGCACCGACCCGAAGAAGCTCGGTAACCAGCTCGCGGTGGCGAACGCCGGCACGCCGGTCTTGCTCGACGCGAGCAAGCTCGGCTACGTCGGTCAGAGTCTCGGCGGCATCCTCGGGACGCTCTTCAACAGCGTCTCGCCGGACGTGACCAACGTGGTCCTCAACGTCCCCGGCGGCGCGCTCGTCTCGATCATCCTGAACGCGCCCTCCTTCGTGGATGCGAAGAAGGCGCTCTACGACACGCTCGCGGGTAACGGCCTGCAGCCCGGCACGCCGGGCTTCGACCAGTTCCTCGGCATCGCGCAGTGGGTCCTCGACGAGGCGGATCCCGCGAACATGGGCTATCGCCTCACGCACCCCGTCAAGCTAGCGAACGGCAAGATGGCGCCGCCCTTGAACAGAGCGGCCTTCATCCAGTTCATCCAGGGCGACGAGACCGTCCCGAACATCGCCAACCTCGCGCTCGTCGCGGGCGCGAACCGCGACTTCGTCCCGACGCCGCCGAGCTTCGGCTGCAAGCCGCCGCTCTTCTGTTACGAATTCACCGAGGCCGCCGACGGCCTCAACGCGACGTCGGCGCCGACGAACAAGCGGCACGGCTTCCTTCTCGCTCCGCCGAGCGCCACGGCCGAGGGCCTCATGATCACTGGTAAGGCCCAGGGCCAAGCCGCGAAGTTCCTCGCCACTGGCCTGTTCCCGTGAACAACGGATCGCATAAAATGAAGACCACACGCTTCGTAGGGCTCGCGACCGTCGCTGCCCTCGCAACATTGTTCACGCGCGACGCCTCTGCCGCCGGTACGGCGCTCGACGTCCAGTCGGCCCGCGGTACCGGCATGGCGTCGGCGAACACCGCGTTCACCGACGACTCCGCGTCGATCTTCTACAACCCTGCCGGCATCGCGCAGGGAAAGAAGCTCGACGCGCAGGTGGGCATCAACTTCATCGCGCCGGCGTTCAGCTACACCTCGCCCAGTGGCACCAAGACGACGCTGCCGTTCTCGGTCATCACGCCCTTCCAGGCGTACGTCTCCGGCGGCATCACCGACGACCTGTCGATCGGCATCGGCGTCTTCACCCCGTTCGGCCTCAAGCTGACGTGGCCGGACAAGTGGGCCGGCCGCGCGCTCATCACCGAGGCCAACCTTCGCACCTTCGACATCAACCCGACCATCGCCTACAAGATCGGACCGTTCCGCATCGGCGCGGGCTTCCAGCTGGTGCGCGCGACCGTCGAGCTGAAGCGCGACCTTCGCTTCGGCGACCAGGAGGGCAGCGTCGACCTCGGAGGCTCCGCGTGGGGCTACGGCGGCAACGTCGGCATCCAGCTCGAAGCGGTGAAGCAGTACCTCCTCTTCGGCGCCCACTACCGCAGCGCCGTGAAGACGAGCTTCGACGACGGCCTCGCGCACTTCAGCAACGTGCCCGCCGGCCTGCAGGGGGCGATCCACGATCAGGCCGTGCGGACCTCGATCGTCAACCCCGACTCGCTGCAGCTCGGCGTCGCGACCCATCCCGTGAAGAAGCTCGTCATCGACTTCGACGCCGTGTGGATCCAGTGGAGCCACTTCAAGTCGATCGACCTCAACTTCCCGCAGGATGCTTCGAAGAGCCTGGCCACCAGCCAGCCGAAGAACTGGAACAACACGGTCAACTTCCACCTCGGCGCCGAGGGCGAGCTGAGTGACATCTGGACGCTGCGCGGCGGCGTCCTCGTCGACCCGAGCCCGTCGCCGGCCGAGACGCTCACCCCCGACATCCCGGACGCCACGCGCATCAACCTCGCGCTCGGCGGCACCTGGAAGCACGAGAGCGGCGTCCACGTCGACCTCGGCTACCAGTTCATCATCCTCACCGGCAAGACCAGCACCGCGCCGGCGTTCCCGGGAGACTACGGCGGCTTCGTCAACGTCCTCGGCCTGAGCGTCGGGTACAGCACGCCGAAGGCGAAGGAAGCGATGAACCTGCCGCAGGCCGACGTGATGCCGCCCCTGGACCCCGCTCCGGCACCCGCAGCGACCACCCCCGACGCGACGCCGGCTCCGGCTCCTTCGCCCGCGCTCTGAACGGTGCGCAGCCGACGGGCCACACGCTACACTGAGCGTGTGGTCCGTCACGCCGCGCTCGTCCTTGCTGTCGGGCTCCTCGCGAGCTGCGCGGCACTTGCCGGCATCGATGGGCCGACCTCGACCGACGCGGCCGACGGCGGGACGGATGCGTCGTCGGTCGACTCCGTTCGCCCGCCGGTCGGCGACGCTGCTGTCGACGCGTCACCTGCCCTTCCGACGACGGCCTCGTTCACGGTGCGATGCAACGGCACCGCCCTCATGCAGCACGCGTGCGCCGACAAGCGCTGGGAGTACGATTTCACGCCCTGCGCGGGTCAGAATCCCAAGACGGTGGAGCTCGAGAACACGGGCGTCCTTCCGATCGCCTACATCGCAAGGATGTACTGGACGGCGGGCGGCTTCGTGCCGAACGAACCGATGGGCGCTCCGGGCGGCGAGCTGGTCGGCGTCATCGGCTCGACCGAGACGGCCAACATCTCGTCGGCGTACAACGGCGGAATTTTCGTGCTCGTCGGTAGCGTCCGGCCCTTCGACGCCGCGTCGGTCACGGCACGGAGGCGCGACGAAGGGAAGGTCGCCTGCAAGGCTTCGATGCTCGGGACCTACCCGACGAACAACGAGCTCTTCGTCGCAGAGCTCACGGCGACCTCGGCGTTCAGTGTCTCGCGCTGCACGAACAACATCATCGTGTTCACGAACAGGTGAACCCCTCGCGGCGTCGTGCCGGTCACGGACAGGCGGCGCTCTTCGGGCGCGGCGTCGCGCTGCCGGCCCCTTGCCCGCACCCGCTCGCGATCGACGTCGCGTCGTTCGGGTCGTTCGATGGCGTCAGCGCTCCGTCTTCGGCGCCGCGCGGCGTCAAGCGAAGCACGTGTAGTCTCGGGCGGTGCAGCGCATCTCCGGCTTTTTTCTGGTGACCCTGATCGCGTGTGGTTCGAGCCCTGCGGCTCCGCCGACGACCGCCGGCGTGCGCGGAGACGGTGTCGCCGCACCCGCGGGCTCGGCGGGTGGGGGCGGCGAGACCCCGAGCCCCGCGACCCCTGCCACGACCGGCGTTCCTTCGGCGTGTGCGCAGGCGGACGCCCCGGTGTGCGTGCCCGATTTCGCGTTCGTGAAGCGCATGTGCAACGGCTCGTTCCCCGACGTCGCGCTGCTCCTGATGGCGAAGGATGCGCCGTTCACGCGCATGTTCATGAAGGGCGACGTCGACGGCTGGAACGCCGACGGCGGAGCGAGCGCGCGAGCGCGACTCCGTTTCGACGAGGAGATGCTCGTGCTCCGGCGGCGGACCCCGCCCGCGGGCGGCATCGTCGTCGGCTCGGGAGGCGCCGGCTATCTCGTCATGCGCTGGGACGGCAACTGCTACACGCTCGAAGACACGGAGCTCACGACGAAGAAGCCGCCGGGCGTCGCCAAGCACGCGCCTATCCCGTGGCGCCTCTACGCGGAGAAGACGAAGGCCGCGCTCCTCGAGAAGCCGAAGGTGCTCGCCGCGTACCAGAAGCGCGGCAAGGAGTGCAAAGGCGTGGTCAGCGGCGAGGTCTCGAAGGCGTGCGAGCAGGCCGACGCGGCGCTCTCGGCGGCGGTGGTCGCGGAGATCCGCGGCGGCGCGACCGTCCCGGTGCCCGAGCACCTGCCGTAGCTACTTCACGCGCACGAGTGGCCGGAGCTTCACGAGGGCCTTCACGTGGCCGTGGCCGGTACGGAGGTACGGCGCGACCTCCGCGGGCACCTCGATCCCGTCGAGCTCCACCTCGCCAAGGGCCTCCCCGATGATCCCCGCCTGCTCGAGAACGTCGAGCCTCGCGTCCACGAGGATGACCAGCCGACCCTCGATCCGGCAGAGGCCCCCCTTGCCAGCGAGCGCCAGCTGGAACGGTTCGATCCGCACCTCGATGCCGGCCTGAGCCGCCACCGCGGAGAGTGCACGCACAACGTCGTCCGGCCCCACACCGTCGATGGTAGCCGAAATAGCGAAGGATCGAGGGTCACCAGGCCCCCGCCGCAACGTCTCGGGCGTTCCCTGTTGCGTCATCACCTAGAATCGACGACCCTTGAGAAGTACGCAGAAAACGCATCAATCTCGCAAGCAATGACCGAGACGCAGCGCAGCACGCCCCCGCCGATCTCGCACGGGTCCGTCATCAACGACCGTTACGAGATCCGCCAGAGCCTCGGCAAAGGAGGCATGGGTGAGGTGTTCCTTGCGTACGACCGCACGACCCAGCAGCCCGTCGCGCTGAAGATCGTCCGCGAAGAAGCCCGCATGCCCGGCGACGACGAGGCGCTCCGCCAGGAGCTCATCCTCGCGCGCTCGGTGTCGAACCCGAACGTCTGCCGCGTCCACGACCTCGCGCCCTCCGGCTACGGCCCCATCCTCGTGATGGAGCACATCACCGGTCAGACGCTCCACACGCACATTCGTCGAAAGAAGGCCTCGGGCGGGTACACATCGGACGAGTTCCGTCGCCTCGCCGCGGACATCTGTCAGGGCGTCGCGGCGATTCACGCCTGCGGCCTCGTGCACGGTGACCTCAAGCCCGGCAACGTCATGGTCACGTCGAACCCCGACGGTTCGATCGGCAAGGGCATCGTCCTCGACTTCGGCTTCGCCAAGGAGCGCGCGCGTCTCTCCGCGCGGCGCCCTGGCGCGCCGCCGGACGGCGGCACCCCGAACTACATGGCGCCTGAGCGCATCCGCTCCGGTGGCGCGTCGATCGAGGACGACCTCTACGCGCTCGGCCTGACGCTCTGGGAAATGTGGACCTGCCGCGTCCCCGAGCCCGGGTACAAGCCGCGCTCGAAGCCGATGCGCCAGCAGATCATGTTCGACGTGCCCGCCGGGCTCAGCGTCGACGAGATCAAGCAGATCTTCCGCTGCCTCGCGGACGATCCGCAGCAGCGCCTCCCGGCGCGTCACCTTCGCTTCTTCAACCCGGTTCAGCTGACGACGAACCCGGTGCAGGTGCCGCGCGAGCGACTCGACCCGGGGCCGCCTCCCGGGCGCAACGCGCAGAACGCGTTCGCTCCCGGCACGCAGGCGCTGCTCACGACGTTCGCGACGAACGCGCCAGAGTACGTCGGTGAGCTCATCCTCCTCGACCGCCCCACGCTCTCGATGGGTCGTCGCAACGACGTCGACATCGTCGTTCCCGAGGCGACGGTCAGCGGTCACCACGCGAACGTGAAGTGGGCGACCGGCTCGTGGACCATCGAGGACCTCGGCTCGACCAACGGCACGTACGTCGAGCACACGTACGAGCGCAAGAAGGTCGTCAACCTGATGCACGGCGGCGAGTTCCAGCTCGGTGAGCTCCGGCTCAAGCTCGTGAGCTTCGCGCGCGAGAGCCTCCATCACAAGCGCGCGCGCCAGTACCTCTCGCGCCGCGACGGCCTCACCAGCCTCCTCCTCCGCGACAACTTCACGAAGGCGCTCGACGAAGAGGCCGCGTTCAGCGAGTGGGTCGAGCAGCCGCTCAGCATCGCGCGCTACGAGATCCGCGGTCCGAACCGCCTCGTCTCGGATCGCCCCACCATCCTCGAGATGCTCGCGTTCCGGCGCGCGGCGACGCGCGTGGTCGAGCTGACGGACATGCTCCTGCTCTCTCTCATCGCGGTCACAGGTGGCCGCACCGGTCCGCTCCGCTTCGCGGTCTGTATGACCGGTCCCGGTCAGCAGGAGGCGCGCAACCTCGTCGAGCAGGTCGTCGGTCAGGTTCAGGGCATGCTCCCCGAAGGCCTCGATCTCGTCGCGTCGATCGCTCGTTACGAGCCCGGCATGAACGTGCGCGCGCTCATTGATCCGGCCTGACGCACCCTGGCCTGACGCATCCGGCCTGACGTATCCGACCTGACCCAACCGACCTGACGTCTCAGCCGCGGGAGTGAGGGAGAGGCACCATGGCAGATTCGCCAGACTCCCCCGATCGCTTCGACCGTACCGAGCCCGGCGGTAGCCCGTCGCTCGCGTCGTCGGCCGAGGCCGAGGCGTCACGAGCGAGCGAGACCCAGCAGACGTCGCCGCCTCCGAGCGTCAGGCCGCCGCCTCCGCAGGTCTCTCCGTCTCGGGCGTCGGTGCCGCCGTCCGAACCTCGCTCGACGTCGCGCGCGAGCTTCAGCCAGATCGATCTCCAGGCCGATCGCCCCGCGCGCCTCCAGATGATCGTCGCGCTGCTCCTCGGCCTCGTGCTCGTCGCGATCCCGCTCTACCTATGGCGTCGCCCGCGCGCAGAGTCGATCGCCGCGACGGGCTCCGCGGACGGAGGCACCGACCCCGCCGCCGCGCAACCTCCGGCGCCACCCGCGGACGACGCGAAGCCCACGGTCGGTGAGCCGAAGAGCGTGCTCTGTCAGGACCCCGGGCCGAAGAAGACGTCGCCCGACCAGTGCGATCACGTCGCCGAGGTCGAGAAGGCCTTCGCAAAGGCGATCGAAGAAAGTGCGAGCTGCGTCCCGAAGGATGCGGGCGGCGGCACGATCCAGTACGTCGCCGACGTGAGCTTCAAGAAGAAGGCGCTGAACGTCAGCGTTCCGAAGGAGGGCCGCACGCTCAAGAACGCGAAGGTCGTCTCGGCGTGCCACGCCGCCGTGAAGAGCAAGCTGCAGTCGCTCTCGCTCGACGCGATCACGCACACGCACGCACGCTACAAGATCTCGATCACCGCGAGCTACCCGGGCTCCGTGAAGTGAGCGCCTGTCGACCGACGGGCACGAGCTCGACGTGGTCGAGCTCGACGTTGTCCGTCCGCACGCCGACGGGCCCGTGGAGGGAGAGCGCGTCCGCGCCGGGCTCGCCTTGCCAAACGACCTTGCCATCGACGCGGACGAAGAGCACGCCGTCCTCGATGGACGCCGCAAGGGTGTGGGCGGAGCCCGGGCGGAGCGGCGGGGCGTCGGCGCTCCATTCCGGCGCCACCGTCGTGTAGCCGCTCGTCCCGCACTGCTCGCTCGTCTGCATGCTCGGGTTGCGTTTGATTCGTACGACGAGCTTCGCGACGGGAGCGAGCTCCCACATCACATAGACGAGGTTGCATCCATCCTGCGCGCGGAGCTTGAGGCCGAGCTGTCGCCGCATCTCACCGCCGTCGAGGGGGACCTCCACGGTGGTCGGCCCGCGATAGGTGAAGCGCAGCTCCGCGGCGTCGCCCGTCTCCACGTTCGCGACCGCGCGCACCTTTGGCTGCGAGATCTGCAGCCGGCCGGGCGCCCGTTGTTGAACCGAGCCCTCGGTGATGTCGAGCTGCGCGAGGGTCAGCGGCGCGCCGAGGGCCGCCGGCGGTGGCTCGGTGCGCGTCGCGACGCTGCACGCGGGCATCATGGCGGCGGCGACGACGCCAAAGAGAGCCGGTGGCACAGACCGTCGGCTCGACGGCGGGCTCGACGGCCTGGCCGACGGCGGCGGCCTCTCGGTGTCGCCGTGTGCGTCGGCGAGCTCGGTCATGCGAGGCGGCGCAGGCGGGATGAGCGACGGAATCCGCGGCGGCCCCGGGAGCGTGGGCATGCGCGGCGGAAGCGGGAATGTCTTCATCTCCAGAACATCAACGGCCGCGCTCCGGAGCCCTTAAGGCGGCCTGCGGGGCGGCGTCCGGTCGCGCTGGCGTCCGTGGGCCAGGACGACTAGCTTTCGGCCTCCTCGAGATGAAGCGCCACCTGACGATCCTGGACTCGAGCACGAGCGGCCCGCGTCACGTCAACCCTGGCGGGCTCGTCGACGCGCGGGGCAACGCGCTCTTCGATGACGACGACGATCGCTTCCACGACCACTGCGGTGTGGTCGCGGTCTACGGCCACACCGAGGCGTCCAACATCGCGTACCTCGGCCTCCATGCGCTGCAGCACCGCGGCCAGGAGTCGGCCGGAATCGTGACGAGCGACGGCGAGCAGATGTTCGCGCACCGCTCGATGGGCCTCGTCCAGGACATCTTCGGCGCCGCGCAGCTGCAGAAGCTCCCTGGTCGGCTCTCCATCGGCCACGTCCGATACTCCACGGCCGGCGGTTCGCACATCCGTAACGCTCAGCCGTTCGCGGTCGACTACGCGGGCGGCTCGCTCGCGGTCTGCCACAACGGCAACCTCACCAACGCCGACGAGATCCGCGCCGACCTCGAGCAGCAAGGCTCGATCTTCTCGTCGACCTCCGACACCGAGGTGCTCGTGCACCTCGTCGCTCGTAGCAAGGAGATCTCGATCGAGGACCGCGTCGTCGACGCTCTCTCGCGCGTGCAGGGCGCATACTCGCTGCTCTTCATGACGACGGACACGATCATCGCGGTCCGCGACCCCCGTGGCATCCGGCCGCTCTGCCTCGGCATCCTGCCGTCGCGCAGCAAGGACGCGCACGTCGTCGCGAGCGAGCCCATCGCGTTCGATCTCATCGGCGCCGAGTACGTCCGCGACGTCGACCCCGGCGAGATGCTCATCATCGACGGCGCCGGCGTGAAGAGCATCCGCCTGCCGGACCTCCCCAAGCCGCAGCGCTGCATCTTCGAATACGTGTATTTTGCACGTCCGGATTCGAACCTCAACGGCCGCAGCGTTTACGAGGTCCGCAAGGAGCTCGGTCGTCGCCTCGCCCGCGAGATGCCCACCGAGGCGGACGTCGTGATCCCCGTTCCCGACTCCGGCGTGCCCGCTGCGATCGGCTACGCGGGCGAGCGCGGCATTCCGTTCGAGATGGGCCTGATCCGCTCCCACTATGTCGGGCGGACGTTCATCGAGCCGCAGGAGTCGATTCGCCACTTCGGCGTCCGCCTGAAGCTCAACCCAGTGGAGAGCATCATCAAGGGCAAGCGCGTCGTCGTCATCGACGACTCCATCGTCCGCGGCACGACCTCGCGCAAGATCATCAAGATGATCCGCGACGCCGGCGCGCGCGAGGTGCACCTCCGCATCTCCAGCCCGCCCACGCAGTGGCCTTGCTACTACGGCATCGACACGCCGACGCGCCGCGAGCTCATCGCCTCGAGCCACTCGACCGACGAGATCGCCCGCTACGTGACGGCCGACACGCTCGGCTACCTCTCGCTCGACGGCATGCTCGACGCGGTCACCGAGACCGGCGACAAGACCCGCGACACCGATCGCACGCACCTCTGCCACGCGTGCTTCAGCGGGCAGTACGCGATCCCGTTCACGCCCTCCGTGAAGCGCCAGATGCGCCTCACGGGCGTTTGATCGGCCCCGCCCCACCGAGGCGCAGATTGATCTCCGCGAGGCGCCTGTGCGCCTCGACGTACAGCACGTTCTGCGCCGGCGGGTACTTGAGGACCTCGCGGTACGCCTGCTCCGCGAGCGGGTACTTCGACGGGTCGGTCTCCGCGTCGACGAAGAACATCTCGCCGAACGCGAAGTAGGCGAAGCCGATCCACCTCGAGCCCGGGAAATTCTTGATGAGCTCGTAGTAGGCTTGCCGCGCGTTCGTCTTGTCGCCCGCGAGCTCGTGCTCGAGCGCCGCGTAGTACTGAGCCTCGTCTCGCTGGAGAGACTGCGGGTCTTCGGTGACGACGACCCCGTAGTACTTCGCGGCGGCCTTGTGCGCGGTTCGCGCGACGGGCGTTCCCTCCGTCACGCGAGCGAGCTCCGAGTACGTGTCGGCGAGGTGGCGACCGATGACTGCGTGAGTGGGCGTCTGTGGCTGCGCCGTGCCGAGCTGCGCAACGAGACTCTGCGCCTCCGCTGTGAGAGGGCCGCGTGCACGATGTGTGCTGAGCGCGATCCGAGGGTCGCGAGCGGGTACGGCGAGAGGGCTAGCCGCGTTGGCGATGGGCTCGTCGGGAGCTACCGGCTCGGCCTCCGGGGCGATGGCACCGGGCGGCGAGGTGCCGATGACGAGCGGAGCGACCGGCGGCTCGGGCCGCGCGGGCTCACGTGCCGGCTCGCACCCGTAGCCCAGCGATGCCAGGCCCAGCAGCAGCAGCCGCGGCGAGAGTCGTCTTCGCATGAGGGTCTGACGCCTCGGCACACCCGAAGCTTAGCTCAGAGGGTCCAGTCTCCGCGCATCCGCTCCGACATCCATGCTGGCTACTGTCACCGGCGCCGCAGTCGAGCATGTGTGCGCTCCTTCCATTCGCCAACCTGTGTAGGATCGCGGCGATGAACGAGGAACGGTCGCGCGCGCTCGTGGCCCTCGCGGCTCGACGCTGGCGCATCGCGCGGGCGCTGACCGCGTCGATGCTCGTCACGTACTTCGGGTTCGTGCTTCTCGTCGCGTACGACAAGCCGCTCCTCGGCAAGATCCTGATGCCGGGGCTCAGCCTCGGCATCCTCCTCGGCGCGCTCGTCATCCTCGTCGCGTGGGCCCTCACCGGCATCTACGTGAGGTGGGCCAACCGCGTGTACGACGCCGAGCTGGCGCGCGCGCGCGTGATCGGCGCGGACACGAAGGCGGAGGAGCCGTGAACGGGCAGGCGAGCGCCAGCACCAGCGTCGGCGCGCCCAACGTCACGGCGATCGTCTTCTTCTTCGTCTTCATCGCGCTGACGCTCGGCATCACCGGCTGGGCCGCGCGGAAGACCAAGACGACGAGCGAGTTCTTCACCGCCGGCTCGAAGGTGACCGGCTTCCAGAACGGCCTCGCCCTGGCTGGCGACTTCATGAGCGCCGCGAGCTTCCTCGGCATCGCCGGCCTGGTCTCGCTCTCGGGGTTCGACGGCCTCATCTACTCCGTCGGCTGGCTCGTCGGTTGGCCGGTGGTCACGTTTCTCATCGCCGAGCCGCTTCGCAACCTCGGCAAGTACACCTTCGCCGACGTCGTTGCCTATCGGCTCTCCCAGCGTCCTGTGCGCATCGCCTCGGCGATCTCCGGGCTCACCGTCGTGTCCTTCTATCTCATCGCGCAGATGGTCGGCGCCGGCAGCCTCGTCCAGCTGCTCTTCCACCTCCCCTACGAGGCCGCGGTGCTCGCGGTCGGCGTCGTCATGCTCGCGTACGTCCTCTTCGGCGGGATGATCGCGACGACCTGGGTGCAGATCGTCAAGGCCGTCCTCCTCCTCGGTGGCGCGAGCGTGCTGGCGATCATGGTGCTCTGGCAGTTCGGGATGAACCCGCTCCGCCTCTTCGACCAGGCCGCGAAGATGTACGGTCCCGAGGTGCTCGCGCCCGGCAAGCTCGTGACGAGCCCGATCGAGGCCATCTCCCTCGGCCTCGCGCTCATGTTCGGCACCGCGGGGCTGCCGCACATCCTGATGCGCTTCTACACGGTCCCGGACGCGCGCGCGGCACGCACCTCGGTGGTCTACGCCACGGGCTTCATCGGGCTCTTCTATCTCATCACGTTCATTCTCGGCTTCGGTGCGGCGGTCCTGGTAGGGCGCGACGTGGTGAAGGGGATCGACAAGGGAGGCAACATGGCCGCCCCGCTGCTCGCCGAGAAGGTCGGAGGGACGGCGTTCCTCGGGTTCATCTCGGCAGTCGCGTTCGCGACGATCCTCGCGGTGGTCGCCGGCCTCACGCTTTCGGGCGCCGCCTCGCTGTCGCACGATCTCTGGAACCACGTCGTGCGCAAGGGCAAGGCGCCCGAGGGAGAGCAGCTTCGAATCGCGCGCGTCGCCACCGTCGTGCTCGCTCTGATCGCGATCGGCCTCGGCATCCTCTTCAAGGGGCAGAACGTCGCCTTCATGGTCGGCCTCGCGTTCGCCATCGCCGCAAGCGCGAACTTCCCGGCGCTCCTCCTCTCGATGACCTGGAGCCGCTTCTCCACGGCCGGCGCGGTCTCGAGCATGCTCGTCGGGACGATCTCCGCGATCACGCTCATCGCGCTCTCGCCGACCATTCAGATCGATCTCCTGCACCACCCGACCGCGATCTTCCCGCTGAAGAACCCGGGGATCGTGACCATGTCACTCTCGTTCGCCGCCGGCATCGTCGCCTCGCTCCTGCGTCCCGATCCCGACGCGGCGCGGAAGTTCGCCGAGGTCGAGCGACGCATCCAGCTCGGCGCCCGCGGCGACGACGGCCTTCCCTGACGTCGTTTTCGTCTTCCCACGAGGGCGCGAGCGCGATTTGATGGGCCTCATGATCCCGGTCCGCGTGACGGTCGCCGTGGGGCGCAAGAATGTGGCGCTCGAGGACGTGCAGAACCAGAAGGTCGTGAGCGCGCTCCGGCAGGCGTCCCGCGACGTCGGCATGAGCCTCGCGAACGCGAAGTGCCCCGTTCACGACAAGGGGCCGACGAACGTGCGCCTGCACTTCGACTCGGCCGGCGCTGGGGACCTGAAGTACGACTCGTGCTGCGAGAAGCTGGGCGAGATGATCGCAAAGCTCGTCTGAGCCCGCGAAGGGCTCGGCGCGCGTCCTCCCTCGACTCGAGCTAGGAGCGTGTAGCGCTTAGCTCGCTTCGGGGCGGCTCCGGGGAGCGGGCCTCTCCCGCCCGCGGGTCGCTGTCTGGCGAGCTGCGGATGTCTCGATGGCGCTCCGCCCGCGCGCAGCGCGCGGGCACCCCCGCGCCCTGCCGGCGTCTTCCCACGTGCGGGGCTCGATGCTGCTCCTACGCGGACGGGAGAGACCCGCTCCCCTGCGCCGCTTCGCTGCGAGCTGCTGGGGGGTCGATAGGTGACGTGGGCCGATCTCGTTGATGCGTGAGCAA
>JANXVA010000358.1 GCA_025351875.1 Myxococcales bacterium
GCCGAACTCTGCGCCGAAGAAATCCCCGCCGATGCTCGACCCGAACGGCCACGCCTGCGTGATCGTCTTCTCGACGATCCGGTCCTTGTTGACCATCTGCGCGCCGTGTCGATACGGAACCGCGGCGGCCTGTGCTCCGACGACGGCGAAGTGGCGCTGGATAACGCTCGCGGACGGCGCGGCGCGGCCGACCGCCTGGAACTGCGCGACGGCGGGCGAAATGGGCTTTCGCCGCGCGATGAGCTTGGTGAGGCGGCCCTGCACGAGGGCGTCGTCTTCGTGGAGGACCTCGATCTTCGAAGCCGCCGGCGCGGTCCGCTGTGAGAGCCCGCGATCGTTCAAGTACTTCTCGAGCTTGTTCACGTTGTCCCAGTACGCCTGGGCGGTCACGTGTTCGCCTTTCAGACCGACCACGATCTGCGTGGGCGCGACGGGCTTGTTCGTCTGCGGATCGACCATCGGAAAGGGCAGGTGCGCGATCGCAGCCCTGGTCTGGACGGGAACCACCTTTGCGCGGTCGACGGCGATTCGCTGCTTGGCCGAGGGCGCAATGGGTGCTCCGGGCTGCGCGCTGACTTCCGGCGCCGCAGCGATCGTGACGCCCAAGGCGACCATCGCCACGGAGTTGCGCAATTGAGCTCGCGTCATCGACACCCTTACTTTCACCGGTGTTCGTAGCACAGGCGGAGACGCTACGCGCGACCGTAGACCGGGAGCGCTGCTCCGGAGACCGCGAACGCGTCGCCGAAGCCGCTCTCTTGCAGCGTGTTGTAGACCGGCGAGCCGGGCAGAGCGTTGAAGTCGCCCATCACGACGTAGCGCTCGCTCTTGCGCGCCTTCGCGACGAAGCGCGCGAGGTTCAGCGCCTCTTCGACCCGAACCAGAGCGGTAAGTTCGACGACGCCCTCGCGCGCGCGACCTCGGCCACGAGCGATACCCGGACCCAGGTCTTCGTGATCCCGATCGACCGTGACTGAGACGCCGCCCGCCCTGCGGTGCTGGACGAAGGCCCATGCAGCTGGAGGCGGCTCACCCCGCCGTCGCGGTCTTGAACTGCAGCGCCACGCGACGCCAAAGAACGTTCACTGGGGGTGGTTCTTGACGATGACCTGCACCTCTCCGCCATCCGGGAGGGAGGCAAGCTGCTTGGGCAGCTCGACCGCGTGGAGGTGCCAGAGCCCTTCGATCGGCACGTCCTTGCGAGCCCGCGGGTCGATGGTTCCCCTTCTTTCGCCCACAAGAAGGGGGAGATCGACCAGGCGCGATCGCCTGACGTCTTCGCGCAATCCTCACGCCAACCTAACGAATCGACGTCGCAGGTCGCTACCGAGGCCGCGCCCCGGTAGGTCTCAGCGCCCCAGCAGTAGCGGCATGTAGTGGGAGACGCCGGCGCGCGTGGAGACGATCGTGATCAGATCGGCGTTGGTCTTGCCGGCGGTGTTGACGGTGATCGTGAGGTAGGCCTTCTGGCCGTTCTGGCCTTCGGTCACGTCGAGCTCGAGGTCGACGCCGCCGCTGCTGCGACCGCCTGCGATCCCGCCGCTGACAGCCTTGATGGTCCAGGGGCCGAGCGCGCCGTCGCTGTAGAAGCCGAGGGGGATCTGGCGAGGCTCGCCCACCTTCACCTTGATGCCCTTGCTCGTCGCGACGTCGCCGCCGAGGCTCGAGAGGTCGACGTCGATGTCCTCGAGCGCGAGCGGCGTCACGTTGAAGTACTTCGAGCCCTTGAAGACGGGAACGCACGGGTCATGGCCAGCCTTCGCGCTGGCGTTCGACCACTGGCGCTGCACCGTGAACGCGACGTCGCTCTCCCCGGCGGCGAGGTCGGAGTCGCGATAGAACTCGCAGGCGTCGCCGTTCTCGCTCTGGAACTGCTGGAAGAACTCCCAGGCGAGGTCCTCGTCGCGGAAGCCCGACCAGGCCGGGCGCGAACGCGGGTACGGATCGGTCGCCGCCTCGCCGAGCTCGTGGCTCGCGGAGAGCGTGATGTGATCGAAGTCCGAGTACCCGCAGTGCGGAACGATCGCGTACGCAGTCGAGACGCCGTTGACCTTCGTGCTGTCGTGATAGCCGCCGACGCCCTGCGCGCAGGCGCTCTTGCCCTGGAGCATCAGAGTGGTCGTCTTGGGGAGGTAGAGGATGTAGACGACGTCACTGGAGGGCTTGGGCCAGCCGCCCTCGGTCTTCGCGACGTTCGCGTTCACGAAGGTGGCGAGCTCCGCGTCGCTCAGCGTGGCAGGAGCCGGCTCCGTGAGGCGGACGTGGTGCGCCTCGCCGCTGACCGCGGCGGCAACGGCGTACTCGGAAGTCACGTCCTTCCAGTACTGGCCCGCGCCGATGGTATCGCCGAACGTCTCGAGCTGGTCGGCCGTGTCGTTGCCGGGCCAGGTCACCGTGACGATGACCGGGTTCTTCAGGACGGACCCACCGTTGTGCTTGAGCTGGCCCATCGCCGGCGTGAAGGCCGGGTACGTATCGCTCGGCGCGCCGTGGTCGAGCGGCGGTGCCGCCGGCGCAGCGGGAGGCCCCTCTGCCGGCGTCGGGTCGGTCGCCGCGGGCGCGGTGACCGGCGCGGGCTCGTCCGACGTTGCGCCGCAGGCAACGGTGAAGAGCGAGCACGAGAGCAGACCGATGAGGGCGTGGTTCTTCATGAGCGCGCGCACCTTAGCATCGCGAAACGGGCTTGGTGGCGTGCGGGCCGTCTCGAACGAGGCACGAGAGCGTTTCCCAAGTGGCAGATCACACTCACATTAGTCCCCATTCCGTCGAGCCCCGACGCACCTTTGCGTCGCGAGCAGAACGGCGTGACCGAACGCGCCAAAGCGAGCCGTCCAGCCCTCGACGGCAGCGTCGAGGTCCCCTGCTCCCGTCTCCTCGTCTCCTCCCGCGTCGTGCCCGGCACGACGTCGCGAAGCGAATCGGGGGAGGCTCGACGCGAAGCAGCCGAGCGGGTGCGAAGCACCCCACCAGAGCAACGACCCACCGGCGACAGCCCGTACAAACGAAACAAGGTCCATGACCGAGATCACGAACCCTGTGTCGATCCTTGTGGGCGCAGAGGGATTTGAACCCCCGACTTCAACCGTGTGAAGGTCGCACTCTACCGCTGAGTTATGCGCCC
>JANXVA010000378.1 GCA_025351875.1 Myxococcales bacterium
GCGGAGGAACATCGCCCACTGGCACGACGGGTGGAGCTCCGGCGTCTGGCGCAAGATGTCGATGATGGGAAAGCGGTCCTCCATGTGAATCGACATGAAGAGGCGCGGCATGATCGGGAAGTGGAAGTTCATGTGGCACTCGTCGCCGTCGCCAAAATAGCGCGCGGCGTCCTCGGGCCACTGGTTCGCCTCGGCAAGGAGCATGCGCCCCGGGAACTTCGTATCGACGTGCTTGCGGAGCGTCTTCAGGTACGCGTGGGTCTGGGGGAGGTTCTCGCAGTTCGTCCCCTCGGCCTCGTAGAGGTAGGGGACAGCGTCGAGGCGGAGTCCGTCGACGCCGCGGGCCATCCAGAAGTCGACGACGCCGAGCATCGCCTCGTGGACGGCCGGGTTCTCGAAGTTGAGGTCGGGCTGGTGCGCGAAGAAGCGATGCCAGAAGTAGGCCTTCGCGACCGGGTCCCACGACCAGTTCGACGGTTCGAAGTCGCGGAAGATGATCCGCGCCTCCTTGTAGCGATCAGGGTTCTCGCTCCAGACGTAGAAATCGCGTTCGGGCGATCCGGCCGGGGCCCGGCGCGCGCGCTGGAACCACGGATGCTGATCCGACGTGTGGTTCAGGACCAGCTCGGTGATGACGCGAATGTTCCTGCGATGCGCCTCGGCGACGAGCTCGTCGAAGTCGTCGAGCGTGCCGATGTCCGCATGGATGTCGGTGTAGTCGGCGATGTCGTAGCCGTCATCGCGACCCGGGGACGGGTAGTGCGGGAGCAGCCAAAGCGCCGTCACGCCGAGGTCCGCGAGGTAGTCGAGCTTCATGGCGAGCCCCTTGAGGTCGCCGATGCCGTCGCCGTTCGAGTCGAAGTACGAGCGCGTTCGCACCTCGTAGATGACGGCGTCCTTGTACCAGAGCGGATCGGCGTCGTCGCTGACGCGGGCAGGGCGAGCGCGCATCACGAGGTCCTCCCGTACGTTCGTGTGCAGGCAAGGAGCCGCGCCTCGAGCGCGGGCGTGAATGCTCCCGGCGCGAGGCGCCAGCGCCAGTTGCCTCCTGCATGCCCGGGTCGGTTCATGCGGGACTCGCTACCGAGCCCCAGGAGGTCTTGCGCGGGGACGATCGCGGTGCAGGCGACGCTGCCCATGGCGAGGCGGATCATCTCCCAGTGGATCTCGAGGCCGCGCTCGAGGTCGGCCGAAGTCCGCCCGAGGTACGCCAGGGCGGCGCGGCGCTCCTCGCTCGCCTGGCGCGCGGAGCGCTCGCTCGTGAGGTCTCCACCGGCGTCATGGAACCACCCCGCGATCGTGTCATTGTCATGGGTGCCGGTGTAGACGGCCGAGCGAGCGGTGTGGTTGTGCGGGAGGAAACCGTCGGCCTGCGAGTCGTCGCCGAAGGCGAACTGGATGATCCGCATCCCTGGGAGGCCGAGCGCACGACGCAGACGCGTCACGGCGGGCGTGACCGCCCCGAGGTCCTCGGCAAGGAACGGCAGGTGCGTCCTCCCGAGCTGGCGCTTGATGGTGTCGAAGAGGGCGCGGCCGGGGCCCTTCATCCATCGCCCATTCATCGCCGTGCTCTCGTGCGCGGGCACCTCCCAGTAGCGCGTGAAGCCGATGAAGTGATCGAGCCGCACGGCGTCGAACCGCTCGAGACACGCGCGCACGCGGTCGACCCACCACGCGTAGCCGCCCTTCTTGAGCTTCGCCCAGCGGTAGAGGGGGTTACCCCAGCGCTGGCCGGTCTTGCTGAAGTAGTCGGGCGGCACGCCGGCGACGCACGTGCTCACGCCCTCCTCGTCGAGCCGCCAGAGCTCCGGGTGCTGCCACACGTCGGCGCTGTCGTGCGCGACGAAGATGGGAAGGTCCCCGATCAGACCAATGCCCAGCTTCGTGCATAGTGCACGCAGCTCGCGCCATTGCTCTGCGAACTTCCACTGGACGAACTTGGCGAACGCGATCTCCTCCGCGTGCTCCTTGCGAGCGCGCTCCAGCGCGGAGGGCACGCGCTTGCGGACCCCTGGCTCCCACCGGGTCCACTCGACGTGATCGTGGGCACGCTTCAGCGCGGCGAAGAGGGCAAAGTCGTCGAGCCAGGCGGCCTCGCGCTCGACGAACGCTCGGTAGCTCGAACGCTCGCGCGCGGGCCGCGAGCCTTCGGCCTGGAACGCACGCCGCAGGTGCTTCTCGCGGAAGGCTGCCGATCGTGCGTAGTCGACGTGGTCGTCCGACAATCGCACCGGCGCGAGCGGCACGCCCAGCGTATCGAGGTCGACGAGGAGCGGATTGCCCGCGAAGGCGGACACGGCGCTGTACGGCGAGTCACCGTAGCCCGCGGGACCGACCGGCAGCATCTGCCACCACCGCTGGCCCGTGCGGGCGAGGAGCTCCGCGAACGCGTGCGCCTCGGCGCCGAGGTCGCCGTTGCCGTGCGGCCCGGGCAGGCTCGTCACGTGGAGCAGCACGCCGGCCGCGCGGTCACGGAGCGTCGGCACCTTCGGCCTCGAGGAGGACATCACGATTGCGAGTTTGGGCCCCTCGCGCTCAGGGTTCAAGGACGCGTTCGAGGACACTCGTGGAGCAGAAGCTAACGGCCCAAGACTCGCCGCGACTCGTTACCGCAGGTCCGACCTCGACTCACGACTCGTCGGACTCGTTGCCGCGCAGACCGTGCTTCTTCGCCATGTCGTGGAGGTGCTTGCGGTCCATCTTCGCCTCGCGAGCGGCTGCGCTGATGTTGCCCGCATGACGGCCGAGCAGCCACTTGACGTAGCGACGCTCGAACTCGCCGTCGTATTTGGCTCGGGTCTCGCGGTAGCTCTTCTCGGGCTCGAAGTGGAACGCGCCGTCGGCAGCGGCATGCCCCGTCGGCAGCGTGACGACGCCGATCTCCTTCGAGCCGGTCGCCTGGGACATGTAGATCGCACGCTCGAGCACGTTGCGGAGCTCGCGGACGTTGCCCGGCCAATCGTGCGCCGCCAGGGCGTGCATGGTCTCCTGCGGAATGGTCATGTCCGTGCCGCCGGCCGCCTTCATCA
>JANXVA010000395.1 GCA_025351875.1 Myxococcales bacterium
ACGCCCGCGACGCAAACGCAGTCGCAAAACCAGACGCCGACCGACGCGTAGCACGGTCCCTGTGCAGGCCCTCGACGGCCCGCCCGACCGCGACTCTCGTCACCCCGTGCCCGTGCCCGTGCACGCTCTCCTCTCCTCTCACGGATCGCGCGCGCGGAGGGCGAGGCCCGTCGCGACCGAGATCATCTCGCCACCCGCGCGGATCTTCTCTGCGCCGAAGCGATCGTCAAAAATGCGACGGACCGCGGGCACGAACGAGGTGCCGCCCGTCATGAACACCTGATCGACGTCCTTCGCCCCGACGCCCGTCGACGCGAGGAGCCGATCGACGCACTCCGCCATCGCCGTCGTCTCCTCCGAGATCCACCCCTCGAACTGGGCGCGCGTGATGTCCGCCTCGATCTCGAGCGGATCGTCGACGAAGGAGAAGCGCGCTGCGTCTGCGCCGCTGAGCGCGACCTTCACGCGCTCGACGGCGCGATAGAGGTGGTAGCCGAGGTCGTACTCGAGGATGTGGAGGAGCGCGTCGATCTTCGCTGACGTGCGCGGATCGGACTGCGAGGAGATCTCCTCGAGAAGATCGATGTTCTTCTTCGTCTTGAGGAAGGAGAGGTGGTGCCAGCGCCGAAGCTTGGCGTAGATCCACACGGGGACCTCGAGATCCCGACCGAACATCGCCTTGTATGTCGAGCCGAGACCGAGCCTCGGTGCGACGACGTTGTGCAGCACCTTCGCGTCGAGCGCGTCACCTGCGAGCCCGACGCCGTCGCTTCCGAGGATCGTGCGCTTGTCACTCTTGCGATGCGATGGGCCGACCTCGATGAGCGAAAAATCGCTCGTTCCGCCGCCGAAGTCCGCGACGAGCACGCGCTGATCCTTCTCGAGCTGCGTCTCGTAGTAATACGCGGCGGCGACGGGCTCGAACTCGAAGACCACGTCTGTCCAGCCGACCCGCGCGAGCGCCTCACGCAGACGGCCCGTGGCGAGCGCCTCGTCCTCGGGGCTGTTCGCGTGGGCGAAGTTGACCGGCCGCCCGACGACGATGCGCGAGCCCAGCGGCCCGAGCTCCTCTTCGGCGCGCGCGCGGAGATCGGCGAGGAGCAGCGCGAGAAGATCGACGATCGTGTGGGTACGCGTGAAGATGCTCGTCGCCTGGAAGCTGCGATCGGCGACGTACGACTTGAGCGACTGGAGGAGACGCCCCTTCCCCTCGGCCTCGAGGTAGCGATCGAGCGCGCGCGGCCCCGCGATGGATTCGTAACGACCGTTCTTGTCGCGAGCGTCGGGGTGAAAATAGAGGACGGAGCGGAACGTGTCGGTGAGCCCGCCCTTGTGGCTGAAGCGTGCGAGCTGGACCTTGTCCCCATCCGCCACGCCGATCGCGCTGTTGGTCGTGCCGAAATCGAGACCGACGCTGCGTGTCGCGCTCATCGTCGGCTCGCCTTCGGTTTCGCTTTTGCGCGTGTCGCGGCAAGAAACGCGCGCCCGCGTGGCGAGATCTCGTAGCCGACCTCGAAGCTCTGCGTGAGCCCGAGCTTCTTCAGCTTGACGACGTCCGCCTTGAACGGCGCTGTCTCGCGTCCAAGCTTTGCGGCGAGCTTCGACGCGGCGGTGCGCGGCATCTTCTCGATGAGCGCGAGCGTCTTCTTCGTCCAGGCCTCGTCGCGATCCATCCGCGCGAGCCTCTCGCGGAGCGCCGCGACGTCATCGCCCGAGAGCGTCTCGTCGAGGGCGCCGGCCACGCGGTCGCCGTCGCCCCCGTGGCGGAGCGTGACACGGTAGATCGGACTGTCGTCGTCGAGAGGGCCGCGCTCGGCGAGGTGAGCGTGGAGCGCCTCGAGCGCGGAGAAGCCCGCCGACACGGCGTCGCGAACGGTGATGCTGCGCGCGTGCACGACCTCGATGGCCTCGACCTCGAGCACGCCGATGGGGTGACAGCGATACCGCCCGCCGGGCTTCACGTGCGGCTTCTGCCAGCGCCTGAACGTGAGCGTGATCGCCCCGCTCACGAGGCCGTCGAAGAACGCTTTCTTGAAGAGGAGCAACGGCGCGAGAGCGTAGTCGCGGCGACGCGCGGAGCGTCAACAATCTCTCCCGTCGAGCCTCTCTACGGGTGGAGGCACGTCTTCGGCGTGTCGTCGTCGACGAAGCCGCTGCTCCGACCGAGCCAGTAGCCCTCGACGTAGTCGTGGCCCGGGAAGGTCTTCGCGAGGTTCCCGCTGTCCGAGCGGCTCCACGGGTTGGCGTGCCAGGTGAGGTAGGTCACCGGGCGATCGCCGATCTCGACGGCCTCCGGCGAGCAGTCGCCGCTCTTGGGCACTGCCACGCGTGGAGGCGCGGGAAAGTCGGTGATCTGGCGAACGGCGTCGGTGAGCGGCGTGCCGGTTAGCGCACCCTTCTTCATCGCTCCGTACTGGAACGTGAAGACGCTGTTCTTGTGCCCCTGGGCGTCGGGCCACATCTTGCCGTCGATGACGCGCGTGAACAGATCGGTACGCGTGGTCGGCTCTTGCTCGAGGAGGCCCCACGTGTACCCGGCGAGCCACGCGAGACCGAGACCGAAGTACGCGGCGGTACACGAGTGTTGCGTCCCGCCCGCCGACGCGGCGATTCCGATCCAGTCCTTCGCCTTGCCCCACGCGTCGGAGTTCGAGTCGTAGAACGCACGGAGCGCAGTGCGGTCTGCCGCGTACTTCGGGGCGCCCTCGGTCACGTGCAGCGCAGCCTGGATCACGCCGCCGACCATCAGCGCCGCGGTGCTGCGCGGGATGTCCGGAAGGCTGGAGAGCGCTGCGAACTGGCGGAGGAGCAGGCTCGGGTTCGGCATGAAATCGCGCCCGCCGCGGACCTGCCCGCTGCCCGCGTTGGACGCGCTGAGCTCGATCTGGATCGCCCCGTCGACCATGTCCGCTGTCTCCGGGATGAAGAAGCGTGCCTCCTTGTTCTCGACGGGGAGCTTCACCCCGTTCAGCACGAGACGAACAGGGAGCGTGCGCTTCTTGACGAGCTCGTTCGCCCAGGTGACGAGATCGTGTCGAATGAGCTCGCGTCGATCCTCGTCGAACGCACCGAGCGCGTCGTAGGCCGCGACGAGGCCGAAGAGCGGGCCCATGTACATGTCGCGGCTCGGCTGGCCGACGTAGTCCCACTTCTTGCCGCCGTACGAGACGTCGCAGTGGCGGTCGAAGTCGGAGCAGCTCCACGTGGTCCAGGCGCGCAGGTCCGGATCTCCTGCGGGGAACGCGCTCGTCGCCATCATCCCCGGGTCGCCGCTGATGTTGAAGAGGACGTGGACGAAGTCGACGAGCGAGCGGACGTTCTTCCGCGCATCGAACGATCCCGTCGCCAGAAGCCGATGTGCCTCGCCGCCCAGGTAGAGGCCGGTGTGGAGCGCCGAGTCGCCGATGTAGATCGAGCTCACCTGGCTCCGCGCGGCGCTCGTGTACTTGACGCTCACGATCTGCCCTCGGAACAGGCTTTCCGTGTCGCCTCGGATCCACTTCTCGAAGGCGCGCGCGCGATCGTGCGTCTTGCCCGTGTCGAGTGTGGCGAAGGTTCCGGAGGCGGCGTCGCGGAGACCGCAGCCCGTCTCGCCGAGGCGGCACGAGTCCGAGCAGCTCCCGGCGACGCAGGCGCCTCGTACACATCCTTCTCCCGCCGCGCACGTCGTCTTGGTCCATGCCGGGCTGCCCGTGGCGGCCGAGCACGCCGCGCGCTCGTTCCAGTCGGTGCAGACCGCGGGGCCGCATCCGTCCGGCGGCGCCACGCCGTTCGGATCGCTGCCTTGCGCGCCCGAGCCCGAGCCCGAGCCATCGTCGCCCGCGGCGCCCGGCGTCGTCGGGTTCGCGCTGGTCTCCGTCGGGGTCTCCGCACCGGAGTCGGACGACCCGCACGCCGCCCCGCACACGCCAACCATCGCGGCTACACACCACACGAGCTTCGTCATCGTCGCGCGCGTGTGCGAACGCCGTGCCTGCGCTGCGCTGCCGCCAAGTCGTCGAGATCACGCCGACGCGAGCGTCGATCTGTCTCCCGCGGGATACGTTCGTATCCGAAGGGAGACCCCACACCGGCAGCTTTCGCTACCGTGGACGCGATGAAGGCTCGGCTCGCCGTGCTCGCCGTGCTCGCCGCGATCGTCGTGATCGCGGCCGTGCTCGGCCGAAGCGCCTCGTGCTCGCCGCGCGACGTGACCGCGGACGCATCCGCGGCGATGCCGCTCACCTCGCCCGAGCTCCGCGCGAAGCTCCACGAGGCGACGCGTGCGAAGGGCGCCGCGTACGTTGCGCGCACGAGGCACAAGGAGCCCGACGGCTCGCCGACCTACGCGAACCGCCTCGTGCTCGAGACGAGCCCCTACCTCCTGCAGCACGCCCACAACCCCGTGGATTGGTTCCCGTGGGGGGACGAGGCGTTCGAGACAGCGCGGCGCCTCGGAAGGCCCGTCCTCCTCTCCATCGGATACTCGACCTGCCATTGGTGCCACGTGATGGAGGAGGAGTCGTTCGAGGACGAGGGGGTTGCTCGCGCGATCAACGAGAGCTACGTCGCCATCAAGGTCGATCGCGAAGAGCGCCCCGACGTCGATGCCGTCTACATGAGCGCGGTGCAGTCGCTGACGGGCGGCGGAGGCTGGCCGATGACCGTCTGGCTCACGCCGGACAGGAAGCCGTTCTACGGAGGGACCTACTTCCCGGCGCGAACGTTCCTCCCGCTCCTTGCCAAGCTCAAAGCTACGTATACCGAAGACCCGTCGGGCGTCGCGGACACCGTCGCGCGCCTCGTCGCAGATGTCCGGCGGCACATGTCTCCCGATCCGAGCGCCACGATGCCGAGCGCCTCGAGCCTCGACGCCGCGTCGTCTCTCTACCGGAGTCGCTTCGACGCGGACCACGGGGGCATGCGCGGCGCCCCGAAATTTCCCAGCAGCCTGCCGGTTCGCTTCCTCCTCCGCGATCAGCGGCGCGCCGGAGGAGCGGCCGACTCGTTACGGATGGCGACGGTCACCCTCGAGCGGATGAGCCAAGGCGGCATCCACGACCAGCTCGGCGGCGGCTTTCACCGCTACTCCACCGACGAGCGCTGGGAGGTGCCGCACTTCGAGAAGATGCTCTACGACAACGCGCTGCTCACCCTCGCCTATCTCGAGGGCTACCAGGCCACGCGCCGGAGCGACTTCGCCGCGGTCGCCAGGGACATCCTCGCGTACGTGGCGCGCGACATGACCTCGGCGGACGGCGCATTCTTCTCCGCGACCGACGCCGACAGCCTCGACCCGAAGGGCCGCCGTGAGGAAGGGTGGTTCTTCACCTGGACCCAGACCGAGCTCGACGGCGCTCTTGGCGTGCAGACTGCACGTATCCTGGGAAGCTACTACGGCGTGACCGCCAAGGGCGACGTGGACGGGCGCAGCGTCCTCCACGTCTCTCGCGCCGCCGCCGAGGTCGGTCGTGAGCTCGGGATCTCGGCAGCGGCCGTCGAGCGCGCGGTGGCAGAGGCGCGCGCTCCCCTCCTCGCCGCGCGTGCGAAGCGGCCCACGCCGCTGCGCGACGAGAAGGTGCTGACCTCCTGGAACGCGCTGATGATCTCCGCGCACGCGCGCGCCGCGCTCACCCTCGGCGACGCCACGTATGCCCAGCGCGCCGAGCGAGCGGCCGACTTCGTCCTCCGCACGCTGTCCACGGGCGGCCGCCTCCTCCGGACCTACAACGGCGGCGCCGCGAAGCTCGATGCGTATCTCGACGACTACGCCTTCCTCGTCGCCGCGCTCCTCGATCTCCACGAGGCAACGGGCCGCCTCCGCTGGCTGACCGAGGCGATCCGGCTCGACGACGTCCTCGAGCAGCACTTCGAGGACAAGGTGAGCGGCGGCTTCTTCGCGACCAGCGACGACCACGAGGCGCTCCTCGCGCGGGACAAGCCGACGTACGACGGCGCCGAGCCCTCCGGTGGCTCCGTCGAGGCGCTCAACCTGCTCCGCCTCCACGAGCTCACGACGCGCGACGTCTATCGCGCGCGCGCCGCGCGATGCCTGGCGAGCGTCGGGCAGACACTCGCTACCTCTCCGACCGCGCTGTCGGAGATGCTCCTCGCGCTCGACTTCGCCTCCGACGTCGCCAAGGAGATCGTCATCGTCACGCCGCACGGGCGCGACGACGCGGAGCCGTTCCTCGCGAAGCTGCGCGAGGTCTTCCTGCCGAACCGCGTCGTCCTCGTCGTACCCGAGGGTCCCGCGCTCGATGAGCTCGCGTCCGTCGTGCCGCTCGTCGCGTCGAAGGTCGCCCGCGGCGGCAAGGCCACTGCGTACGTGTGCGAGCGACGCACCTGCGAGCTCCCGACCACCGACGCAGACGAATTCGCCCGCCAGCTCCGCAAGCGAGCCAACCCGGCCACCCCCTAGACCGCTCGAGCTCTGGGCCCGACCGTTCACCCCGCGAGTCGCGGCCGAGGAGCGCGCGAACGGCTAGAGATCATGGCGTGAGATCCCTTCGCATCGCCTTCATCGTGACCGCTCTCGTCGGCGCAAGCGATCTCTGCGCAGCCGCCCTGGCAACGTCCGATCAGCGCTTCGGACTCTCGCAGACGCTCGGCAAACGCACGTTGCAGTCGAGGTCGTTCCAGGTCCACGAGTCGCCGAAGAGCTGCGCGCAGTCCTCACCGCCGAAGTCGTTCGGCTCGCTTGGCGCCCAGGCCTCGAAGGCCGAGGGCGACCCGGAGACCCAGCTCCAGTTGCCCTCTTCGGCCACGTCCGTCAGGCCGATCCACATCCTGCCGACGGCGAACCGAGAGGCCATCGCCTCGCGCACGGCGCGATTGTCCTCGATCGTCTTCAGCTCGGCGAGCTGCCCGTCATCGGCGGTGCACGCGCGCTTCGCCTCGGCGAACGAGCGCTCTGTCGCGTTCAGACAGTAGGAGGTCGTCCCCGCGTCGAAGGCGCGCCCGCCGCTGCAACGTGAGGCGGCTGCGGCGGCACGACGATGCTCCCCGGCCCGACCACCGAGCCATTGGCAGCCCCTGCGCACGCGGACGCCGCGAGAGCGACCGACGCCAGGAGCAGCACCCAGACGGACTTCATGCGCGGAGAGTCGCACAGCTCGCGCTCGCGGGCGACTCGTCGACCGCTGTTGTGGTACCTGATCGCTCTTGGCCTCCGCGCTCCTCGCCGCTCGTGACGTCACCGTCGTCAGGGACGGTGCCCGCATCGTCGATCGCGCGAGCGTGAGCGTCGCTCCGGCCTCGATCCTGACGATCCAGGGCGCCTCGGGCTCCGGCAAGTCGACGTTGCTCCGCGCGATCGCCACGCTGATCCCGATGTCGGAGGGGACCGTCCTGTTCGACGGCCGCGAGGTCCGCGCGATAGGCATCACCGAGTACCGGCGGCGCGTCGCGTACGTCCCGCAGCTGCCGGCCATGTTCGAGGGTGACGTCGCCGAGAACCTTCGCTCCGGACCGCGCTTCCGCGGCGCGATCCTCGGACGCGCGGAGGTCATCGCGCTCATCGGGCGCGTTGGGCTCGCTGCCGATCTCCTCGAACGCGAGGCCTCGGACCTCTCCGGCGGCGAGCGGCTCCGCGTGGCTCTCGCGCGTGCGCTCGCCAACGATCCACGAGTGCTCCTGCTCGACGAGCCGACGGCCGCCCTCGACCCCGAGGCTGCGAACGTCATCCTCGACCTCGTGCTCGCTCTCGCGGACAGCGGGACCGCGATCCTCGCCGTCACACACTCGGTGGAGCATGCCGCGCGGCTCGGGGGCACGCGCTACCGGATGACCACTGGCGTGCTGAGCGAGGCCACGGCCTCGCCATGAGCTACGTCGAGATCCCGCTCTGGCGCCTCGCGATCGCGGTGCTGCTCGTCGGCGTGGCCATCCTGCTCTCGCGCTTCTCGCGCCTCGCGCTCGAGAAGGACCTCGGCCTCGGAGCGGTCCGCGCCGCGGTGCAGCTGATCGCGATCGGCTACGCGCTCCGCCTGCTGTTCGCGGCCGAGCACCCCGTCGCGGTCTTCGCTGTGCTGGCCGCCATGTGGGTCGTCGCGGCGTGGACGAGCTCGCGTCGCGCCAAGCACGGGCCGCCGTCGCGCGTTCTCTTCCCGTATGCGCTCGCGGCGATCGGCGTCGGCGCGTTCGTGGCGCTCGTTCCGGTCTTCGTCCTGGTGATGCGACCGCGCCCCTGGTTCGAGGCCCGCTACGTGATCCCCATCGGCGGGATGATGCTCTCGTCGGCGATGAACGTCGTCGCGCAGGTCTTCGAGCGCCTCTTCGCGTCGTCGCGCGCCGAGGCTGCGACGCTCGAGCAGTACCTGGCACTCGGGGCGACGCCGGAGCAGGCGTTCGCGCCCTACGTGAAGGCTGCGCTGCGCGCCGCGCTGATCCCGACGATCAACGGCCTCGTGACGGTCGGCCTCGTCTCGCTCCCCGGAATGATGACCGGACAGATCTTGAGCGGGACGGCGCCCGAGCAGGCCGTGCGCTATCAGCTCGTCGTGATGTACCAGCTCGTCGCCGTGGCGGCGGTAGCTGGCGTCCTCGCGGCGACGTTCGCGCGACGTCTCGTCTTCACGCGCGACGCGCAGCTACGGTAGCGCGACGCACTGGAAGCGCGCGACGCGGTCGGCGTCGACCGTGACGTCCTTCGCGACCCGATCCGCCGTCGCGGTGACCTCCTCGGACCACGCTGGCGCCTCGTCGATCCGAGAGCGACGGAGCTCGATGCGAACCACGCTGCCCGGCTTCAGGCCGGCGCACGTGACGCGCACGTTCACCTTGGGCTCGCCCTCGCGCGCGGCGAGCAGAGCCAGCCGCGCGGCGCGCCCGCTTCCCGCGAGCGACACCCCGCCGAGCCGGATCGCATAGAACGCGTTCTTGAACGAGAGACCTGGCGTGCTCGTGTCGGCCACCCAGAGCCGGTGGCCCCAGGTCGTGTTGACGAGCAACCCCTTGTCGCCATACCCGACGACCAGCACGAAATGATCGAGCCCCCACTCCGGGTGGATCGTCGGCAAGATCTTCACGCCCGCGAGCACCGGGTCGCCCTCGTCGAGCGCGCGGCGAATCCACTGTTCGAACGCGCCGTCGCCGCGCGAGCCGGCGTAGAAGGCATGCTTCACGCCGAGCTCCGAGAGCGCGATCGGGATGTCGGGGGAGTAGAGGTCGGGGTGGGTCGGGCGTCCGGCCTTGTTGATGATGCGCTGCGGTGCCCACACGCCGAGATGAAGGAGCCCCTCCTGGATCGCGGTCTCGCCACACCATCCCGCCGGCGGCGCCTCCGGGGCGTGCTCGCGCGGCGGGATCGTGAGCACGAGCTTCGCCTCCGCAGAGATGTCGGGTGGTACGAGCGGCGCCGCGCTCATCGCGGGCGATGCGCCCGAGGACGACGAAACGACGCGCGCTGGGGACGGCGCGAGCGACGGCTCTGCCTCCTCGCGGTCGTGTGCAACCGAACGGACGGGCCGTTCACCGCACGCCGCGACCAGCCCAAACGCGAAAATGCCCCAGATCGCGGGTGAAGTGGTGACGGCGAACGTCCTCATGCGTCGACATCGTTCGACCCCCGAAGATCGTGACCCTTGGCCCGTGACCGGGCGACTCAGAAGAACGAGCTGAGCGTCCTCGCGACTCGCGTGGGCTCGAGCACGTACGTCAGCAGCGCCCCGTAGATCGCGCCAGCGAAGTGCGCGTCGTGATTCACGCCGTCCTTCGCGCGATACGAGCTGTAGGCGCTGTAGGCGAGGTAGCCAAGGCCGTAGAGGTAGCCCGGGATCGGGATGGGCAAGAACAGCAGGCTCAGCTTGAGCCCCGGGTAGAGCAGGATCGCGCTGAAGATGACCGCCGCGACCGCTCCCGAGGCGCCGAGCGAGCCGTACTTCGGGTTGTTGCGGTGCCGGATGGTCGTCGGTACGTGCGCGATGACGACCGCGCTTACGTAGAGGAGGATGAACCTCTCGGGCCCGATCGCCTTCACGACCTGGTCACCGAAGAAATAGAGCGTGAGCAGGTTGAAGAGCAAGTGGCTGACGTCGGCGTGGAGCCAGCCCGCCGTGAGCATGCGGTGCACCTGAAACCGGTGCACGACGAGGTACGGGCTCATGATGAACGCGTACTTCAGCGGCTTGATGAGCCAGGCGAGGACGCTCACCACCACCACGGAGGCGATGACGATCATCGGCACCGTCAGCGCGAAGGTTGGCGTCACGACGTGAGGAGCCTGGGGTACGAACATCGAGAACAACCCTAGCCGACCTTCGGGAGGCTGTGTCGGGTGCGCTGCACACGAGCTAGCGATCCAGAGGCACGACGACCATCGGCTTGATCGCCTGCTTCGCACGCCGCGGGTCGGTCGGGTGGAGCGCCGCGATGGCGGTGCCGACCGCCGTGAACTCGACGACGGGTGAGGTGTTGCCCGAGAGAAGGTTCGTTCGCGCGCCGATCATCTGCGGCCGGTGCGCCTCCTCGCTGACCGTCATGCCGACGATGCCGATCGGCGCGTCGGGGTGACCGGCGGGCCACCACGAGAAGAGGTCGTACTGGAGGCGCGCCATCGCCGTCTCGCGCGCGTCGAAGAACGCGTTCGTGTACTCGGTGATCTCGGCGTTGTAGCCGCGGTAGCGCGCCATGTCCGTCGTGTTCAGCTGGTAGACGCACGTGCCGCTCGCGACGGTGACGGGCCGATAGCCCGCCTGGAGGAGCGCGACGAAGTCCTGGCCGGAGAGATCGCTCGTGAACGGCGCGCCACCCGCGAGGCGCAGGCTCGGCGCGTTCGCGATCTCGGTCGGGCCGTGCTCGCGGTCGAACCCGATGGCCGTCCCGATGGCCACGAACTTCGCGACCTGATGGTTGCCTCGCCAGAGGTGGTGCTCGACGTGGAGACGAACGCCGACGACTCCCTCGGCCTGATAGTGCACGGCCTGCGCGCGCATGCGCTCGATCGCCAGCGAACGCGCGCCGCGAACCGCCTCGCTGAGCGCGACGACCTCGCCGGTGGGCGCCTGCTTGACGAGCGGCTTGCCGCCGAACAGCGCGCCGAGGAGATCGACGGTCGGCGCGCTCGAGCGCGTGTCCGCCTCGAACACGCTCGCGCCGATCACCAGGCCATGGGGGAGAAACCCCATGCGCGAGAGCGTCAGGAACTCGGTCACCGAGAGATCCGAGAGCGCGGGGACGGGGCGCGTCATTCGCCCTTCCCCTCTGCGCTGCCGCTCACCGTCGGGTCGCCGACCACGTGGATCAGGTTGGCGCGCGGCGCCTCGCCCGCCCCCGGCATCGGGACGACCGCGGTGCCGATGACGAAGAGCTCGATCATCTCGCCCGTCTGCAGCGCGCCGTTGCCGATGTTCACGAAATTCTGACGCCACGCGTGGCTCTGCTCGCTCACTGTGACGTCGACCACGCCCGTCGCGCCGAGCGCCTCGGCCTCGGCTTGCAGACGCTCGATGGCGAGCTCGCGCGCGTCGTAGAGCGCGTGCGTGTAGCTCGACAGCTCGCAGCTCTGCGACGCAGGAGCCGCGAGGAGGTTCGGGGGCACGTAGTACACACAGTTGCCCATCACGAAGCCGACGGGGCGATACCCCGCCTTGATGAGCATCCAGAACTCCTGACCCGACAGATCCGACTGGAACGGCTTTCCGCGCACGTTCTTGAAGCTGTCGCCGCCGGAGTTGCGCGCCTTCACGGCGGTGCCGATGGCCAGGAACTCGGCGACGTTCTGACCGAGCCCGTACGTCGCCTCCTTCGGCGGCTGCGACCACGGAGGGGGCTGCGGCGCCCACCCTTGCTGCTGGCACCAGCCCTGCCACTGGCTCCACGCGACCTGCTGCCATGACGCGAGCCAGTTGTTGCCGAGGTTGGTGACGCGGCGCGGATAACCGATGCCGTGCGCCCACGTCTGCCACTGGCGATACTGCTTCCACGCGACGCGCTGCGGATTGCCGTCGAGGTTCACGACGAGGCGCAGCCCGATGATGCCGTCGGCGCCGAGCTCCTCGGCCTCCTGCTCCATGCGCGTCATCGCGAGATCGCGCGCGTGGTAGAGCGCCTTCGTCATCTCGTAGAGCTCCACGCCGGGCTGGCCCTTCGGGATCTGCGGGATGTTCGGGACGATCTGGTAGATCGATGTGCCCATGACGAGGCCGAGGGGGTCGAAGCCGGCCTCCTTCACGAGCAGGAACTCGTTGATGGAGAGATCGCAGGTGAAGAGCTTGTGCTCCTTCATCTCACGGATGCGGTCGTGCGCGAGCTTCGGGATCGCGGGAGGTGCCTGATTCATGTTCAGCGACCTTCCGAGCTCTCGAGGGCGGCCTCGCGGGCGTCCTCGGCGGCGCGCTCGATCTCGTCGGCGTCGTCACCGCCGTCGATGACCTCGTCCTTGCGGCGACCGAGCTTCGTCATCGTGAGGGTGAGCGGAGGGATGTCGACGCGCGTGCGACGGCGCGCGCCCGGGATGCGGCGAATGCCGGTGCAGAACCAGCTGAGGTCGACGTCGAGGTCGTTGCGCTCGCACTCGGCGTAGCCGCACGGTACCTCGCGGGCCTCGAGCTTGATGTCCGAGCCGACGACGAACTCCGCCTGGAAGGCAGCGGCCTGTCGGTGAATCTTCTTCGAGGCGATCGCGCGTGCCTCATCGATCGCGGCGGTGGCCGCGGTGATCTCGCCGTGACCGACGGACGCCGACGTGACGTGCCACACGTGGTAGCGGCAGAACTCGAAGAGAAAGCAACAGGGCTCGTAGCCGTCCTGCGCGAGAGCCCAGAGCTCCTGGCCGGAGAGGTCGGTGATGATCGGCTGCCCGGGCGGGTGGTTGATCCAGGGCGCGCGAACCGCGGTGCCGACGACGGTGAACTCGAGCACCTGGCCGCCGTCGTCGCCGCCCTTGCCCTGCTGGCCCATCGTGATCATCCGCTCACGCAGGTGCGCGCCGATGACCGCGTCGGCACGCACGAATGCAGCCTCCTGGAAGAGGCGCGAGACGGCGCGACGGCGCGCCTCGCGATGGGCGTCGCTGATCGTCGTGACCTCGCCCGTCGCGCCCTTGTAGTCGGCGATCTGGCCGATGTGGAAGATGCTGCTGCCCATCACCTGCGAGATGGGGTCGACCTTGATGTCACGCGCGAGGACGAACTCGCTGACCGACAGATCGCTGGTGAAGAGCTTCCGGTTCGGGCCAGCCTCCTCCGCGAGGCGCTCCTGGGCGCGCAGCGGAATGCCGCCTTGCGCGACGTGCTGCACGCTCGCGCCGAGATCGATGATGCGCGGACCCGCGCCCCGCGCCGGCGCCCACCCAGGCATCAGCCGTTCACCGAGAGGACCAGCTGCGGGGTCGCGATCTGGTGGTCGGCACGGATCGGGCACACGGCGGTGCCGATCGCGCTGAACTCGAGGACGTTCACGCCCCAGGTGTGATTGCTCTCGTCGACCGTGACGCCGACGATGCCCTCGGCGCCGAGTGCCTCGGCCTCCGCCTGCATGCGCTCCATCGCGAGCTCGCGCGCGTCGTAGAACGCCTGGGTCGGACCCGCGAGCTCCATGTTCTGGTGGTACTGGCCGCCGCCGCCCCAGCTGCTGCCGGGACCCTGGATCTGCGGCGCGACGTAGTAGACGCAGTTGCCCATCACCATGCCGACGGGCCGGTAGCCGGCGTGGAGGAGCGTCCAGAAGTCCTGGCCGGAGAGATCCGACTGGAAGGGCTTGCCGTTGTTTGCACGCCAGGTCCCCTCGCCGGCGACGTTCTTCACCGCGGTGCCGAGGGCCAGGAACTCGATCACGTTCGAGCCCCACTGGTGGATGGTGAGCGTGAGGCGCACGGCGACGATGCCGTCGGCGCCGAGCGCGTCCGCCTCCTCCTCCATGCGAACCATGGCGAGCTCGCGCGCGTGATAGAGCGCTTGCGTGAGCGTGGTGAGCTCCTCGCTGATGCCGCGCACCGGGTGGAAGCCGACGTGGAAGATGCTGCTGCCCATCACGAGACCGAGCGGCTGGAAGCCGACCTCCTTCACGAGGAGGAACTCGTTCACCGAGAGGTCGCTCGTGAAGAAGTGATGCTGCCGCATGCTCGAGAGCCGCTCTCGCGCGTGCGGAGGTAGATCGGCGGCGAACTGGGCCTGACCCGGGGGACCCGGCTGGGCGTGGGGCGGCGGGGGCGGCTGGCGGGGCGGCTGCTGCATCGCCGACGAAGCTATCCGTGGATCCTGGGCCCGGGAAGCCTCGACGTCAGCGGACCTTCGTGTGGTCGTTGCCGGTGAGGCGGGCGAGGACCCACGCGGCACGTGTATTCGAGCTCGCCTGGCGCGCGAGCGCCTTGGTGAGGAGCTCCACCCACTGGTCGAGCGCGAGCGTGCTGGTCTTCAGCGCGATGCCGCGGACCATCTTCTTGTGCTGGGCGACGACGCCCGCGCCCTCACGGCGAACGATGAACCCATCGGGCTCGACGGTGACCTCGATGGCGTCGACATAGGCGCCGCGCGCCGAGATACGTGTACATTCCCCGTAACCGGCGTGCAGCGTGTTGGCGAGCTGGCCGAGGAAGCCGTCGATGTTGGAGAGATCGAGGCGCATGCCGGCGGCGATCTGGTGCCCCTCGACCGCCACGAGCACCTTGGTGTGGCAGAACCCGCAGACGTACGTGCGCCCGTCGCCCTGCGGGTTCATCATCGCGCCACAGTTCGTGCACGGGACCGCGTGAGCCGACATGCCTTCACGGTAACGGCCGGCGACGGGCCGGGCAAGACGCGCGCTCGTGCGGTCTTGCGCTCGGAGCGCGCACCCGCGACCATCGCGCCATGGCAAAGCCCAAGGCGAAGGCAAAGGCGACCTCGAAGGCAATTGCGAGTGCGAAGCCAAGGCCAAGCGCAAAGCCGAGCGCGAACGCAAAGGCGCCCGCAAACGGGCCCCATGAGCGCTTCGACCGCAATGCGTACGACCTCCCGGTGATGGACCTCTCCGAGGCCGTGGCGCTCGCGACCGCGGTCCTCGCTGCGAGGCCCTCGAAGGCGGCGCCGTCCGTCGTCGAAGAAGCCAGGCGCGTCACCGCCGCCCGCGACCGCGCGCGCGCCGTTCAGAAGGGTGGCGCCGGGTCGGTCGACGCCCGCGCCTACGACGTCGCGATGGATCGCGCGTGGGCGACGTTCGTGCGTCGCGTCCAGGATCACGTCGAGCTTCCGGCCGCACGCCGGGCCGACGCGGCGGACGTCGCGCGGATCTACGGCATCGTCAGCGATCTCTCGATCCTCAAGCTCAATTACCTCGCCGAGTTTGCGCAGATCGGGGCGCGTCTCGACGCGCTCAAGCGCGAAGGCCTGCTCGAGGTCGCGCGAACGCTCGTCGGCGATGCGTTCGTCGACGAGGTGCTCCTCTGCCACGGCGAGTACGGGCAGGCGCTCGGCATCACCACGGCGCCGCCATCGAACGCGAACGTCGTCGTCGATCGCGGAGAGGCGAGGCTCGCGCTCGTCGAGGCGATCGCCGAGTACGCGGTGCAGGTGATGGCGCAGGCGCGCGCCGGACGCCTGGAGAGCTGGACGCCCG
>JANXVA010000399.1 GCA_025351875.1 Myxococcales bacterium
GTGGTCGTCGCGCGTGCGCTCGCACGCCTCGGTCCGAAGGGCGCGCGTGCGCTCGTCGCCGCGCAGCCTACGCGCGGCGTCGACATCGGAGCGAGCCACGACGTCCACGCGAGACTGCGCGAGGCCGCAGCGGGCGGGGCAGGGGTGCTCCTTCTCTCCGCGGATCTCGACGAATTGCGTGCACTCTGCAATCGTGTGCTCGTGCTCGCCGGTGGTCGCATCGTGGCCGACCTCCCCCCGACGACCTCCGACGAGGAGATCGGCCGGAGGATGCTCGGCGTGGCGAACGGGAAGGCCACGCCGGAGGCTGCGTCGTGAAGCTCGCGTCGTCGCGCTCGCTGCCGGCCGCGGTCGCCGGGCTCGCCATCGGGTGGCTCGCGTTCTGCGTGCTCGTCTGGCTCTACGGCGCGTCGCCGCGCGCGATGGCCGGGCTCGTCTTCGAGGGCACGTGGGGAACGAGCTACGGCGCTGGTCAGGTGCTGTTCAAGGCGACACCGCTCCTCTTCACCGGCATCGCCGTCGACCTTGCGCTCCGTGCGGGCCTCTTCAACATCGGCGCCGAGGGGCAGCTCGCGGTAGGGAGCCTCGCGGCCGGAGTGATAGGTGCACACCTCCCGCCGGGGACTCCCGCGCTCGTCGCGCTCCCGCTCGCGGTCGGAGGCGCCATGGCCGCCGGAGCGCTCTGGGCGCTCGTCCCAGCGCTTCTCAAGGGGCGATTCGGCGCGCACGAGGTCATCTCGACGATCATGATGAACCGCATCGCGGACAGCGCCATCGGTCTTGCGCTCGGGGCGGGCGGGCTCGCGCTAACCGGCACCGTGCGCACTGCGGACGTGGCTTCGGGGGCGCGCGTGGCGCGGCTCGAGACATGGTTCCCATCGCTGAACGGAAGCGCCGCCAGCTTCGCGCTGCTCTTCGGCGTTGCAGGTACGTTTCTCGTCACCGGGTCGTACCGCCGCACCCGGTTCGGTCGCGAGATCGGGCTCATCGGGCAGAACGCGCGTGCGATGGCGGCCGAGAAGGTGCCCGTCCGGGCGCGACTCGAGCAGGCCCTCGTGATCTCCGGCGCGATCGCCGGTGCTGCGAGCCTCGGTACGGTGCTCGGGTACAAGGGCTACTTCGAGGAGGGGTTAGGCGCAGGCGCTGGCTTCGGCGGCCTCGCGGTGGCGATTCTCGGCCGCGGGAGCGCGCTCGGGTTGATCTTCGCCGCGCTCCTCTTCGGCACCCTCCAGCAGGGCGGCCTGGCCGTTAACGCGTTCGTGCCCAAGGAGCTGATGGACGTCCTCACCGGCGTCGTGGTGTGCGCGGTCGCGCTCGCGGACGAGGCCTTCGCGCGCCGCGCCGGCATGGCGTCCAGCGCGCCGACTCTGGCAAAGGTTGGCACCTCGTGAGCGCCTTCGACGTGATCGTGTCCGGCACGATGATCGCGCAGACCGTGCGCATGACCATCCCGTACGGGTGTGCTGCGCTCGGCGGCGTCCTCAGCGAACGTAGCGGTGTCGTGAACATCGCCCTCGAAGGGACGCTCCTTGCCTCCGCCCTCGCCGCCGTCGCGGCGTCGCACGCGACGGGAAGCGCGCTCGCGGGCATCGTGGCGGGCGTCCTCTGCGGAGCGACGGTCGGCCTGGTGCATGCGCTCCTCGTCGTTCGCGGGCGCATCGACGCCATCGTCAGCGGCATCGCGCTCAACCTGGTCGCGGCGGGCGGGACGCGCTTTCTGCTCCGCGCGCTCTACGGCTCGAGCTCCAACTCACCGAGCATCCAGGGGCTGCGCTTCGGCGACGGCTGGGGTCTCCTCGCGCGGACGGTCTTCGACCCCTTCCTCCTCGCGACGATCGCGATCGTCGCGGCGGTCGCCTGGATGCTTCGACGTACGCGCTTCGGACTGCGCCTGCGCGCATGCGGCGAGGACCCCGCGGCAGCGCAGGCGGTCGGCGTGCGCGTCGTCGGGATGCGTACGGCGGCGGTCGCGCTCGGCGGGGCGGTCACCGGCCTCGGGGGCACCGCGCTCGCCTACGATCTGCACCAGTTCCAGGCAGGAATGAGCGGCGGTCGCGGCTTCATCGCGCTCGCCGCGGTGATCGTCTCCGGGTGGCGCCCCTGGCCGGCCGCGCTCGCGTGCCTCGCCTTCGCCGCGCTCGACGCGTTGCAGATCGTCCTCCAGAACCAGACGAAGCTCCCCTCGCAGGTGCTCGCGATGCTGCCGTTCGTGGCGACGCTCGTGGGCCTCGTGCTGGTGAGCAAGCGCAGGGGAGGGGTCACGCGCGCTCCGGCCGGCCTCGGGCAGCACGCCGACTAGCCTGGCTCTCCAGCGCGGTGCGCGCTCAGGGCCGGCGGACGACGCAGCGCGCCGAGGTGCTGTCCGCGGTTCTCTGCAGCGTGAGCCTGCCGTCGGGACCGGCTCCCTCGCACCGTCCGCTCTCCGCCTTCCAGCGACCCGACCCGTCCTTGTCGGTGCCTGCGCGGACCCAGACCGGGCCGCAAGGCGCGGACTTCCAATCGACGGAGATCGCTTCGGCCTCCCTCGCGGCGATCGCAGGAAGGACCCTGGACTCGGCCGGCGCGACCAGGGGCGCCCACCCGTACTCCACGATCAGCGGAGCGGTCTCCGCGCCGTCGCGCTGGACCTCGAGCCTCAGCGGACAGCCCTGGTAGTGACCGATCCAGAGTCGGTCGCGCTCGAAGTCAGTGACGTAGCCGCGGCGTGAGAACTGACGCGCATCGGCTTCGGGACCGTAGAAGACGACGTCCTGATATCGGGCGCCCGCGTGAGCGAGGGTCGTCAGCAAGCCCTCGCGAAGGGCCGCGTCTCCGACGGGGTCGGCGTAGATCAGGTTGGCCCAGAGCTCCTTGCGGTCGGGGATCTCGTGGAAGCGCTCGTAGCCCGCGCGGCTGAGCACGAAGCCATGCAGCTGCGGGATCGTGACGAACGCGTACGGGACGACACCGCCCTGCTGTACGGCGTACAAGGCGCCGAGGTTGAGCAGGGGCTCCGAGCCTGGCATGACGAAGGCCTTGTCCTCGGCAAACGCGTTGCAGCCTGGGTCGAGGACGATCGGCAGTCGTGGACCCGTGCGCTTGAGGTCGGCGTCGAGCCCCGCGAGCGCCGGCCCGCACGCCCGCTCGAGACGCCGGTTGTGCCAACCAGCCCAGCCGATCGCGCTCACGACCATCACGGCGATGGCGCCGTGAACGAGCGCGGCGCCCCTGCGCTCCAGCGCTTCGACAGGCAGGAGCGCGAGCCCGAACACCACCGCCATCGGGATGAACCGGACGGACATGTACTCCCACTCGCGCGTGTGCAGCGGAAACGCGAGCGCAGCCGCGCCGAGCAACACGCTGGTAACGAGGAGCGCGCGCTCCTCGGGGCTCGCCTGCTTCTGGATCGTGCGGCGCACGCCGAAGCCGATCCCCACCATCGCAAAAATGACGGGCGGCCAGCCTCTCCACCACGGCCCCGCGGTGAAGGCGGTCGCGAGCAGGTTGATGCGTTCCGCGAGAGGCGGCCAGACCGCCCGGGCTTGCACCGCGGGAAGAGCGTGGGCGGTCGACCCGAGCCAGCCCGTCGCGTGGACGGCGATGAGCGCGGTCGGAATGCCCATGCAAGCGAGGAGCGCGAGCTCGCGCGGCCACCGACGCGCGGGCTGGCGGCAGGCGACGAGCACCACGAGCGTGAGCGCGACGACCTCGGCGGCGAAGACGTGGCAGATCGCTTGGAGGAACAGCAGTCCTGCAAGGGTCAATCGACGCTTCCACGGCCAGTCCGTGGAACGGAACGCGATCGAGAGCGTGAAGAGGCCGAGTCCCGTGGAGAGCACGAACGGGAAGAAGCCCATGTACAGAGACCACTGGAAGGCCAGGCCGAACCCGACGAGGCCCACCAGCCGTCGTCCGCGCGAGACGGCGTCCATGAAGGCCATGGCGCCCCAGCCCCAGGTGAGCAAGATGACGGCGAGCGTGATCTGCAGCGCGGAGCGCCAGGGCAGGATCTCCGCCAGCGGCGATTGGAGAAGCGAGAATCCCTTGGCGCCGAGCGCAGTGGTCGGGATGTAGAAGCTGCTGTAGGTGGCCTCGGGATCGCTGAAATGGTTCTCCAGATGCGCGAGGTACACGTGCTGCGGTCCGTCGTGCGTCGGGAGGTACCGGACGACGGTGAGCGCACCGAGGAGCCCCACCGAGGCCGCAAGCGCGAGGCCGAGCGTCAGACGGCCACTCGGCGCGGTGCTCGGCGCGGTCGGCTTCGCGGTCAAGGCGACGGCCCCATGCCGTCAGCCACCCGCGCCGCCGATGCGTACGCCGTCGCGGAGCACGACCCATGTCTTCGGCACGCCCCAAGGCTGGACGATCGCGTTCTCGTGCGGCAGATCCCAGACCACCAGGTCTGCCCGCGCGCCCGGCACGAGTGCCCCGCGTGGATGCGCGGTGCCCCCGCCCCAGAGGCCGAGGGAGGCCGCGGCATGGCGGGTCGCGCCGAGGATCGCCTCCGTCGGAGTCATCTCGTACATGCGAACGGCGAGGGCCATCGCGAGGGGCAGGCTCTCCGACGGTGCCGTGCCAGGGTTCGCGTCGCTGGCGACGACGAGCAGAACGCCAGCGGCGCGGAGTGCGGCGACGGGCGGCGGTGACTGGCCGAGCGTGAAGCTCGCGACCGGGAGAAGGATCGCGGCAATTCCTGCCGTCGCCAGCGCGGCAATGCCGGCGGCGTCGACGTGCTCGAGGTGATCGGCGGAGCGCGCGCCGACCTCGGCGCAGAGCTGCGCGCCGCCGATGTCCGCGAATTGCCCGACATGAAGGCGAACGCCCAGCCCAGCCCGCCTCGCCGACTCGCAGACCACGCGCGCCTCGTCGACGCTGAAGGCGTTCTTGTCGACGTACGCATCCACGAAGGACGCCAGCTTGGCGGTCGCGAACTCGGGCACGAGCAACGAGGCGGCTCGCAGAACGTAGTGATCTCTGCTGCTCTTCGCGCTCTCGGGGAGCGCGTGGAGCGCGAGGTACGTGGCGACCACGTGCGGGAGGTCGCTCCGCGTCGCCGCCCGCGCGATCGCGCGGAGCTGCTTGCGCTCGCCGTCAGGCTCGAGGCCGTAGCCGCTCTTCACCTCGCACGTCGTGACGCCGAGCTCCGCCATGCGCCGGAGCCGTGCCATCAGCGTCGCGGCGATCTCCTCCTCGGTCGCGCCGGCGATCGCTCGGGTGGAAGAGAGGATGCCGCCGCCCGCGGCGGCGATGGCGCGATAGTCACCGCCGGCCATCCGCACGGCGTACTCGTCGTGGCGCGAGCCGACCCACGCAGCGTGCGTGTGGGCATCGACGAGCCCCGGCGTGATGACGCGGTCGCCGTGATCGACGATCGGGATCTTGGCGGCGCTGTCGCGCGGGCCGACCCAGCTGATCGAGTGCTCGTCGTAGACGACGACGGCGTCCTCGAGGACGCCGAGCGGATTCTCGGGGGTGATCCGCGCCGGGTCGGCGGTGACCACGCGCTTCGCAGCGACACCGACGAGGCTCATGACGCCCCCGTGGCCATGCGAACGGCGAGCTCCGCCATCACCGGACCGCTGGCCTCGAAGACGCGCGAGAGAGCGGCCTCGTCCGTGCGGGGCGCAGGTGGTACGCGCGTTCGCATCGCCATTGCCCGCGCCCAGGCCTCCTCGCAGCGCGTCTTGAAGGCCGGGCTCTTGTCGGCCTCCCGCACGAGGGCCTCGTGCGCCTCCGCGGCGAGGTCCGCGCGTGAGCAGACGAGGAGGACGTCGCAGCCCGCCGTCACCGCCGCGACGGCGGCTTCGCCGGTCGGCATGGTGAGCGCCTTCATCTCGAGATCGTCCGAGAACAGGACGCCGCCGAACCCGAGCTCGGTGCGCAGCAGGTCGGTGCAGATTGCATGCGATAGGGTCGCCGGGCGAGCTGCGTCGAGCGCGGCGTAGACGACGTGTGCCGTCATCATCGAGTCGATCGCCCGGTGCCGCGCGAGTGCGCGGAAGGCAGCGATTTCGAGACGCTCGAGGCCAGCTCTGTCCCGATCGACGTGCGGCAGCGCCAGGTGCGAGTCGACGGTCGTGTCGCCGTGCCCGGGGAAGTGCTTCGCGCAGGAAAGGATACCGCCGCGCTTCAGGCCGTCCGCGAACGCGCCGGCGAGGCGTGCGACGCGGTCGGGCGTCGTCGCGAACGCGCGGTCGCCGATGATCGGGTTCTCGTCGCGCGTATGGATGTCCGCCACGGGCGCGAAGCTCAGCGTGAAGCCGAGGGCCGCGAGCTCCCGGGCCTGCGCCTCGGCGACGCGACGGATGAGGTCCTCGTCGTCGAGATCACCGAGCCGACGCATCGGAGGCAATTGCATGGCCGGAGGTCCGAGCCGCATGACACGGCCACCCTCCTGATCGACGGCGAGGACGGGCGGGAGGTCAGCCGGGCAGGCGTCGCGGACGGCGCCTACCAGCGTCGCGACCTCGTGCATCGTCGGCGCGATGTTCCGCCGGAAGAGCACGACCCCGCCACGCTCACCACTCGCGAGCGAACGCCGCTCCTGCGGCTCGAGCTCCCTGCCTGCGAGCCCGACGACGAGCATCTGGCCGCAGAGGACGGACAGCGAGCGCATCTATCTCACCCACGCCTTTGGCGCGGACCGCTCAATCATCCGCTATGGTTTACCAGCTTTTCATCATGAAGCGGTATCCCAGCGGCCATCTCCACCGTCTCGCCGGGCTTGCCATGCCGGCAACCTGCCTCGTCTGCCTCGCCTGTTCGGGGCCGAGCGCGCGCCCCGTCGGCACGCCGCCCGCCTCCTCGTCAGCCGACGCCAAGCCTGCCGAGCAGCTGCCCGACGCGCCGGCGGCGTCGTCCGGCGGCCCGACCTCGAGAGCCGGAGGCGCCGTGGCGAGGCCGACCAAGAAGCTCTCCGCCGCCGAGGCTGCTCGCTACATGCTCGCGCTCGTCAATCGCGATCGCGCCAGCCAGGGGCTCGGGCCGGTCGAGCTCGACGACGGCGCGCCGACGCACGCCGGACAGGCGCACGCTGAAGACATGGCGCGTCTCGGCTATCTCGGGCACTGGGGCAGTGACGGGTCGGTCCCCGAGCAGCGCCACACCGAGGCGGGCGGGGCGGACATGGTGCTGGAGAACGCGCTCTGCTTCACCGACGAGGCGAAGCGCACGCTCGATCCAAAGGCGCTGATCGATCCCGTGCAGATCGAGCGCGCGGAGTCGCTCTTCTTCGACGAGCTCCCGCCGAACGACGGACACCGCAAGAACATCCTCAAGCCTGGTCACACCAGAGTGGGCATCGGTGTCGCGCAGCCCATCTCGACGGCCACGGAGATCGCCGTGCCCTGCTTCACGCAGGAGTTCACGGACGGCTACGGCACGTATTCTCCGCTCCCCAAGAAGGCGAAGCTCGGAGCCGTGGTCCACGTCGAGGGCACGATGATCGCGGGGGCCCGGCCGACCGGAGTCGGCATCGCGCGCGTCGTCCGGCCGGCTCCCATCGCCGCGTCGGAGCTCAACAAGCGCCGCAGCTATCCGGTGCCGAAGCCGTTCCAGATGTACTGGGGTCCCGGGTTCGTCTCGCCCGTGCCGGTGAAGCTCGACGGCCCCAGGCTCGCGATCGACATTCCTCTCTCCGACCGCGCGCAGCCCGGGCTCTACGAGATCAGCGTCTGGGCGAAGCTCGGAAAGTCCGAGGAGCACACGATGGTGAGCCTGCGGACGATCGTCGTCGACTGAGCTCGCGCTCTACTTCGCGTCGTTCACGAGGCGCTGCCAGTCGGGCGCGCAGCCGTGGCGCTCGTACGCTCCGGAACCGGCGCAGTGCGCCGCCGAGCGGCGCGGACCCATCACGAGGCAGGTGCTCCGCCTGAGAAAGCGGTAGGACGCGCACTCGCGGTCGACCGCGCTGATGGCCTGCTCGGAATCGGCGTCGACCTGCAGAGCGCGCAGCTTCCGCAAGAACTGCGTGCGCTCGTCGTCGCTGTCGGCCATCGCGTAGGCGCGCTGGAGGTGGTCGATCTGGGCCTGGCGTTCGCCGGCGTGGCCGAGGATGGTCGTCGCCGCCAGCGAGCGATAGGTGTCACCGCCGATCTCGACGCCGCGCGCGATCATCTTCGCGCCGTCGACACGCCACTGCTCGCTCTCCTTCTCTTCCTTGATGAACGCCGGGCCGATGAAGGCGACGAACTGCCCGGCATGCACCGCCAGCTTGCCGTCGTAGGGGCGCTCCTTCATGCCGCGCTCGAGGTACTTGCGCGCCCGGCGAGCGTCCTCGGCGGTGCCCTCCGGTCCGGGCGGATAAACGATGATCGTGTCGACGAAGTCGTAGACCAGCGGAAAATCCGGCTCGAGCGCGATGATGCCGTCGATGTAGCGGCCGACGTCCGGGAACGCCCGCTTCTCCTGGCCGTGCAGGCCGTACTCGAGGAGGAGCTTCGCCCAGAGCAGATCGGTCCCCGCGGCGCGGTAGCCGAGGCTCATCACGCGGAGCTCGTTCGGGGGGGGCAGCAGGAAGACGTCGTCGCGCTGGCGGAGCTTGTGGATGCTCTTTGCGAGCCCAGGCTGGGTGCCGCTGATGCCCAGGATGGAGCTCATCACGAGGAGAGCCGCTGCAAGGACTCCGCGCTGGGACTTCATTCGAGCTCGGCCTCGACATACATGCCCGGCAGGACGCTGGCCTCGGGCGCGCCGTCCGCCCCGTGACCCGAACGGCCACGGATCTCGAAGGTGCTGAGCACGCCGTCGCCGTCGAGATCGCCGCGCGCCTGCGCGACGAAGGCCGTGCCGCCGGACGTGCTCTCGAACGAGAAGGAATACGCGTGAGGAACGCCCTCGGCTGCAGGCCGGAACGCGAGGGCCGTCCATGTCGGGCCGCCCCAGGTGCCAGGCTGGTCGACCTCCTTCTTCCCGCGCGGCGGGACCTGCGGGGTCAAGGGAGCACTGTCGGGGAATCGCTCGTTGGTCGTCGCATGGGCCACCGCGGAGGCGCCGAGACGGGCGAGGCCTTCCGTCGGCTCGACGAAGCGCGACGCGTGCAGATCGCGCGAGAACGCGGGCACGGCTACCGCCATCAGCGATCCGAAGAGCGCTGCACCGATCGCGAGCTCGACGGCGGTGAAGCGGCGCACGACTACTCCTCCACGTCCGTCTTCGTCATGGTCTTCGCGACCTGCGCGGACAGCCCCTCGTCGGGAACGACACCGAGCGAGAAGGACGAACGCACGCCGTCGCCGTCGAGGTCCCCCTCGGCCGTGACGACAGCACGCGCGGTGGCGCCCGCGCCCTCGGCCGTGAACGAGTACCGGTAGCACTGGGGCTGCACGATGGAGAACCGCAGCTCGCGCCACGGGCTCGCGGACCAATCCGAGAGGTTCGACTGGTAACGCTTGCCGCGAACGCTCAGGTCGTCCTCCGGAACGGAAACGCGTGAGCTCGGGGGGAAGTGCCGCATCGCATGAACGGAGTTCGGCGCGGCGCCGGTCGGCTGCGTCGCGTCCGACGAATTGTAATATTCGGCGGCAGCTGCCGCCAGCGACGTGACGGAGCTCACGGCCTCTGCGGTCTTCGCGTGCCGGACGTACCGAGCGAGCGCGAACATGCCGATCGCGCTCAGGATCGCCGCAAGTCCGAGGAAATTCATGAGCTCGATGGCCGTGAACGCCCGCGACGCCCGACGCTGACGTGTGCGGGGACGCGCCACGGTGAGCCTTATGAACGCGCCACGCGCACCTCTCGAACCGACCTCCACAGCGCGTGAAGATAGCGCGAAAGCCGTCTTGGCGCACCGCTAAGTGGCGCGCTCAAGGCTCAGCGGGGCGCCCGCGACCTTCGATTCGACACTGCACCTCGGCTCGGTCGACGACATCGACGTTCAGGCTTCCGTCGCGACCAGCGCCGGCACAGAACACATCGCCCTTCGACGCGCCGCCGGAGCTGTCGACGTCCCGGAAGCCCCGTACCCATAGCGGCCCGCAGCCACCGCCCGAGAGCGTCAGTCGACGCGAGCCGTCGGCGATCGGCTCGCCGCGCTCCGCCGCCATCGCCTGGACGGCTTCCCCGGCGGGTCGCTGTCCGACCTCGACGCGCACGCCGCGCGGGTCATCCGCGTGGACGAGCACGTCGAGGGTGCAACGGCGAGGGTGGGCGATCATCGCCGAAGCGGTCAGCCAGTCGGCGATATAGCCGCGCGCCAGGATGCTCGCGAGATCCTCTGCGCTCGCGCCGATGACGAGAAGGTGATCGTTCGTGCTCCCGTACTCCGCGAAGCGCGCGACGATGAACTCGCGCTTGGCTCGGTCGCTCAGGACCTCTTGCCGCCCAAGCGCGACGTAGAGGCTCGGCGGCGGGCTCGGTGGCATGCCCTTTTGCCGGGCGTCCGGACGGTACTGGAAGGCGTGGATCGAAGCGGCGCCGCCGAACATGTACGGAGTGAAGCCGCCGCGAGCGACCGCGTAGAGCGCACCGACATGGAAGAGCGGCGCGAGGTGAGGGACCTCGCTCACCCGGGGGTCGGAGGAGACGCCGCAGTACGGGTCGAGCGGCAACGGCAGCGTGAAGCCGTCGAGCTTTACCGGAGACGACAGCCCCGCGAGCGCTGGTTCGCAGGCACGCGAGAGACGCTGGTGAAAGTCGTAGGTGATCGCGAGCGATGCTCCGGCGAGCGCGAGGATCGCGGCGAGGAGCGCGCGTGGCGAGCGCGTGGGCCAGAGCGGCGCGAGAAGCGCCGCGGCAAGCGGTGCTCCCACGCATGCGAACCGCGGGGCGACCAGCTGCCAGCCGGGAGCGTCGAGCGGTCCGAGGAGGGCGACGACGACGAAGAGCAGCGCTGCCCCCAGCACGCCGAGCTCACCGCGTGATGCCTCGCCGTTCCTCGCGCGCCGGAGGCCCGTCGCGAGCCCGACCACGACGAGCAGGCTGCCCAGCAGCGCGCGAGGCATGGGGCCGGGGAGCATGAAGCGCGGCAACTGGTGGAGTCGCTCGAGCCACGGCGTCCAGATCCACGGCTCGTGGATGCCGCTCGCACGCGCACGGGACGGCGCAACGAGCACGGTCATGAGCACCGCCGCCGCCGGAGCGCCGACGAGAAGAACGGTGCCGAGGGCGCGGAGCCTCTGGCCTTCGCGCGCACGCACCAGGAACACGAGGAGGAGCACGAGGCCGATCGCTACCGAGGTGCCGACGTGCATCACGGCCTCGACGAAGAGCAGCGTCGAGAGGAGAAAGAGCTGGAGCCGTCGTGGCTCGTCGTACCGGAGGGCGTACGCGACGGTCGCGAGGCCGACGTTCGTGCCTACGACGAACGGCACGAAGCCCATGTAGAACGTCCACGGGAAGGCGAGCGCGAAGCCGAGAAACGCCCACGGCGTGCGCCGCTTGGCGAGCGCGCACGCGAGCGCCGCGAACGCCCAGGCGCCGGACAGCGTGGCGAGAGAGAGAGTCGTGCTCAGCGCGGTGCGCCAGGAGAAGAGCTCGAGCAACGGCTCGAAGAGGACCGCGAAGCCGCGCTCGGCGAACTCCGGAAGCGGCTCGAGGAACACGCTGTAGGGCGTCCCAGGCTCCGAGAACTCCTTCTGGAGGAAGCCGCTCAGCACGTGTTGCGGACCGTCGTTGGTCGGCAGGTAAGGCACGGAGAAGACCGCGACCGCGACGGCCAGTGAGCCGATGACCATGGACAGGTAGAAGACGCGGCGCGAGAGCTCCGTGTCTTCGAGCGACGGCGCGCGAACCGACTTCGAGGCGCTCCGCTCTGCGTCCACGGAGCGACGCTACGCGTGTGCCGACGGGCGTCAAGGCCACCGTACCCTCTGGCCGCCCACAACGGCTGCGGCTATGGTCGCCCCGTGAAGCTGCGGGATCTCGAGCGCCGAGCGCTGTGGTTGGCCTCTCTCGTCGCGTGTCTCGGCGTGGTGTGGGCGATCTGGAGCGTTCCGCTGGTGTTGACGAACGACGGCCCCGAGGCGGTGCTGACGGCCCACATGGAGTCGCACTACGACGATCCCGGCTCGCTCTTCGAACGTCAGTTCTCCGTGGGACTCGGGCTCAGCGGGCGCGGATTCTCCGCACTCTATCGTCCGCTCGCGGCGGCGTTCTCGTGGCCCACGTCGCTTCGTCTGAGCCAGCTCGTCATGGTCCTCGCGATTGCGCTCGGCTGCGGTTGGTTGTGCAGGGCGGTCGCCGGCAAGGGGCACTTCGCGTGCCTCCTCGGCTTCGCGATCGCGTTCTGCTGGCCCTTCTACATGGGCTTCTTCGCCTTCACGATCTCGATGGGCATCGGCCTGATGGTCCTTGCGTTCGTCGTGTCGAAGGCAGACGGGCTCACGCTGCTGGAGAAGGCGGCGGTGTGCACGGCGCTTCTCGTCCAGCTCTTCTGCCACGGCTTTGCGGTCTTCATCACGCTGGCGCTCGTGGCGTTGGTGGTGACGACTCGTGTGCTCATGCGGCGAGCGAGCCTTCCGAGCGCTGAATGGCGGCGGTCGGCCCTCGGCGAGGCCGCGTGGCTCGCGGTGGCGGCGCTGCCGAGCGCCATTCTCATGTTCGTCCTGCGACGCGCTCAGACCGACATGGCGAAGCTCGCCGGCACGGAGAAGACCCAGTGGGCGAGCGCGGCCGACTGGGCGAAGGTGTTCCCGCGACTCGTCGTCCCCGGGTCGACGGTCCTCGGAGTCGTCGTCTTCGTCGTCGCCGTCGTAGCCATCGTCCGGACCGGGTGGCGTCTCCGTCGCGCTCCTCGCCGACCCGAAGAGGTGGCCCTCGTCCTCGGAGCGACCGGGCTCCTCGCGGCCGCGCTCGCCATGCCGCTCAACATCCCGGGCTGGCAGTTCTTCGCGCCGCGGTTCCTCACCACCGGCCTTGCCCTCGGGCTCAGCCTTCTCGGTGGGGAGAAGCTGGAGCTCAGGCCTGCGCGTGTGGTCCTCCGCATCGGCGCTGTCGCTCTCGTGGCCGCGGTGCTCCTCAACGCACGGGCGGTTCACGCGCGGATGGCGACGGCATGTGCGGACGCGATCGTCGGGCTCGACCACCGCATCGCGCGGACCTCCTTCCAGCTCCCCATCACCTTCGACGGCAACTGCGGGCTCCCGACCGACGACACGCAAGCAGACGTGCCTTATTCGAGAGCGCTCCTGCACTTCTATGCGCTCTTCCCGGTGACTCACGGCGGCACCGTTCCGTACGGCTTCTTCGGCCCTGGAACCGTCCACGCCTTCGTCCCGCGCGGGGTGTCACCCGTGCCCGTCCCATCCCCCGAACGCTACTGGGGCCTCATGGCGGACGACCCGCGGCTCAACCGCCCGAAGGCGCGTGCCGGGCTCGTGAACGACCTCGCCGTGTTCGGCACCCGTTACGAAAACATCTTGTTCTTCGGCGCGAACGCGGCCGATCGCGCGCTCCTGCTCGACCGCGGATACGTCGTGGACTTCGAGCAGGGCACGTTCGTCAACGCGCACTACACGCCGTGCGCGGTCGAGCTCGAGACGGACGTAGTCGAGGGCGATCCCCCCGTCCTGGTGCGCGGCGGCCTGGGCCAGACGGAGCTCTGGGTCGCCAAGGTCGCCGAGCTCACGGACAGGCGCGCGCTCAAGGCCTCGCTCAGCATGCTCTGCGGCGACGTCTGGGTGCGCGTTCGCTGGCAGAACAGTGACCGCGTCTGCGCCAACGCCGATGCGCAGGGACGGATCGCCTTTCACGCCGAGCACGGAAACACCACGCGCCTGGTGTGCGAGCGAAAATGAAAAACGCCCCGACACCGTGGGTGTCGAGGCGTTGGTGACCTGCTTGCGCGGGCCGCGTTACATCACTCCTCGGGACCGACCTCGATGATCGAGGGGGCGACGTTCAGGCGTCCGGAGATGACCGAACCGTCCTGGTGGAAGAACGACGTGATGCCGTCGCCGTTGAGGTCGCCGCGCGCTTCAGCAGAGAAGCTGGCCGTCGACGCGCCCGCGTAGCTGTACTGGTAGTACTGCGGACCCGCCATTTCGAAGTGGAGGCAGGAGAAGCCCGCCTGCGGGACCACGGTGCCGTCCTTGTTCCAGTCGGCCGAGGTCGACTGGTACTTCTGCGCGGCGGGAACGGTGGACGGAACCGCGGCGGTCGCGCTGAGGCAGACGTCGCGGAGGACGCCCGTGGTGCCGCCGCCGGGGAGGACCGCGCCAGCCATGGCCTCGCCCTCGTACTTCGTCAGAGCGTCCTTCGACATCTGACCGATCGAGTTCTTCGCCTCCGCAGTCTTCGCGTTGGCGATGTACTTGCGGACGCCGTAGACGGCGAGGACGGCGAGGACGCCGACGATCGCGACGACGATCATCAGCTCGATGAGCGTAAAGCCTTCCTTCAGCCTCTTACGAATTGACATCTATGTGCTCCATTGTCGATCGGCCAGTCTGATCCCATTCGCGTGCCGGCCGAGGCGCAAGCGACAGGAAAACGGTACGGGAAGGCGACTATTCGCCCTCCTGATACGTGAAAATCGTGTTCTGCCAGGACGTGCCCACGAGCTCCGTCATGTTTGCGGCGCCGCCGCTGCCGTCCAGATCGGCGGAGGCCGTGACGTAGTACCAGGGGTTCGTGCCGACGGTGGCGGGGATGGTGACGAACGTCGTCGGCTGACCCACGTTGGCCGGCGCTGCCGCGCCAGGCGCAGCCTGAGCGATCGTCGCGTAGCCGAACTGCACGGGGCCGTCGACGTGGATGGGGAGGGCCGCCCACGTGGGGGCCGCGCCGCACGTCGGGTCCCAACCCGTCTTGAACTGCCCGGTGCCGGACGTCGCCAGCGGGCACAGCCCAGCGCCGAGGTTGGCGTAGACGCCGCGCTCGACCTTGTAGGACTCCTGCGCGATGCGAACGCCGCTGATGACGTTCTTCGCCTCCGTGAGCTTCGCCGAGAGGATGATCTTGCGGTACCCGACGACGCCGATGACGGCGAGGATGCCGACGATCGCGACGACGATCATCAGCTCGATGAGCGTGAAGCCTGCACGCAGGGCGTGCCTCATGCGCATCGTCTGGAACCCAGAGGCGCGGAGCGTACGGCGGCTGTGCGGCTTCAGAGACATCCGTGCAGCGGCGTCTAGCAGTTGATGTGCCATTGCGGTCTCCATGAGGCAGTAGAGCATTCACAGCACCAAGGGCCCAAAGAATCGAGGGAAACGCGAACGGGTCGGGAACTCGACCACACTGGGGACGGACAATTTTCGTCCTCGGGAGGCGGTACGGGCGACCAAAAATCGCCAGTAGCCGATGTCGGTGCCGGTGCGGGTCAGGCCTCGGGCTTCCAGGACTCCATCGTGCTGCTGACCGGATCCTCGTCGTCCAGCTGGAGGGCGTGCTTCTGCATGCGGTACCGAAAGCTTCGCAGGTTCACGCCGAGCAGCTTCGCGGCCGCTGTGCGCACCCCCCCTGCACGTTCCAGCGCCTGCAGGATGAGCCGACGCTCGACCTCGCCGAGCACGCTTTCGATATCGCAGCCCTCCTCGGGAAGGGTCACGAGCGCCGGGCTCGGCTGGGCGGCAGCGCCGCTCACCTCGTGGGGGAGGTCGCCTAGCCCGATCTGCTGGCCGCTCGCCAGCGCCACCGAGCGCTCGACGATGTTTTCGAGCTCGCGCACGTTGCCGGGAAAGTCGTAGGCGTCGAGCGCGCGGAGGGCGTCCGACGAGAATCCGCGGATCTCTTTGTTGTGCTCGCGCGAGCACCGCTCGAGAAAATGCTTCGCGAGCTCGCTCACGTCCTCGCGCCTCGCGCGGAGCGGCGGCACCTCGATGCGGATGACGTTCAGTCGATAGTAGAGGTCCTGACGGAACTTACCGTTCTTCACGTCCTCCTCGACGACACGGTTCGTCGCGGCGAGGATGCGCACGTCGATCGGAGTTTCGTTCGACTCGCCGAGTCCGCGAACCTTCTTCTCCTGGAGGACGCGGAGGAGCTTCACCTGAACGCCGAGCGGCAGCTCGCCGACCTCGTCGAGCAGCACGGTGCCGCCCTCGGCCTCGCGGAAGATTCCGAGCTTGCGCGACGTGGCCCCCGTGAACGCTCCCTTCTCGTGCCCGAAGAGCTCGCTCTCCACGAGCGCCTCGGGGATCGCTCCGCAGTTGACGACGAGAAACTCGCCCTTGCGCTGGGACGCGACGTGTACGGCACGCGCGATGCGCTCCTTGCCCGTTCCGCTCTCGCCCGTGATGAGCACAGTGCCGCGGCTGTCCGCGACGCGCGAGACGAGATCGAGGATCTTGCGCATCGGCTCGGAGTGGCCGAGCAGATCCTTCGGATTGCGGCGGTCGACCTGCGCGCGAAGGCGAACGTTCTCGGCGACGAGCGCGCCCTTCTCGAACGCCTTGGAGACCAGGGCCCGCAGCTCCGCGGTCGCGAACGGCTTCGTCACGAAGTCGTACGCGCCGCGCTTCATCGCCTCGATCGCCGTCTCGACGGTCGAGTGCGCCGTCATCACGATCACCTCGGTCTCTTGGCTTCGCTCCTTGGCGAGCGTGAGTACGTCGAGCCCCGAGCCGTCGGGCATCATCAGGTCGGTGAGGACCACGCCGAACGCGGCGGGCGCATTGCGGATGGCCTCGCGGGCAGTTACGAACCCCGGACAGACCGTGACCTCGTACTTCTCCCTCCGGAAGAGGATCGAGAGCATCTCGCGCAGCCCCGGCTCGTCGTCGACGACGAGGATGCTCGCTCGGTCACTCATGAGGGAGAAGAGTACGCGATCGTGATCAGGTAATGCGAATCACACGACACGAGCGGCCTCTGGCTGAGGGCTCCCGAAGGTCGCTCAGTCGCGAAGCTTGGCGGACACAGCCTTCGTCTCGCCGGCAGCGACGGTGACGGAGACGGACTTCTTCAACGACTCCTCGGCGTTGACGAACAGGACGGTGTGGGTGCCGGCCGAGACCGACACCTTGACGCGCGGCGTCGGACCGAGCGGCTTGCCGTCGAGGAGAACCGTCGACGCGGGCCGCGAGTTGATGTTGAGGAACGCCTCGCCGGCAGCGGCGGGCGGCGCGGGAACCTTCGGGGTCGCGGCGGTCGCGGGCTCCTTCGGCGTGGCCGGCTCCTTGGGCGCGGCCGGCTCCTTCGGCGCGGCGACGACGGGCGCCTGCACGGGCGCGGCGGGCTGCCTGACGACCGGAGCCGGCGTCACCGCGAGAGCCGTGGTTCCCTTCGGGCTCAGCGTGACGGTGATCGTCTTCTCGGCCTGGCCGTCGTCGAAGCTGATCGGCTGGGCGTAGTCGTCCATGCCGAGCATCTTCGCCTCGAGGTTCCACTTCTCGTTGGGATCGAAGTCGATGGCGATCGGGAACTGCGGGACCTCTTTGCGATTCGTCCCCTTGACGAGATAGACCTTCGCGCCTGGCGTGCCGAGCTGGATCGTCGCCTTGCCCTTGAGCACCTTGAGAGCAACGGTGCCGAGGTCGGTGAGCTCGTCCTGCTTGATGTCGATCGATTTCTCGAACGCCTGGTAGCGGTCGCTACCCGCGATCTTCACCGCGTGAGTGCCGGGCGTGATGTCGTGCAACTCCTGCGGAAGCGGACCGATCTCCTTACCGTCGACGATGAGCTGGACGCCGGACTGGAGCGAGTTGCCGGCGACCTTGAGGCCAGTGCCGCCTCCCGCTGCCGCCTTCGACGGGGAGAGCGAGAAATCGGTCGACGAGTCCTTGCGCGACTCGATCGTGACGGCGCGCGCGGCGGGCTCGTCGAAACCGGCGGCCGAGACCTTCACCTCGTGAACGCCCGCAGCGACGTCGCGGACGATGCACGGCGCGCTGTCGCACGCCTTCTTGCCATCGACGGTGATCTCGAGCTTGCTGACGGCGCTGCCCTTGGCATCGGCGACGTTGACGACGAGCGTGCCGGTGCGCGGCATCAGAAAGTAGACGCCGACACCGACGGCCATGCAGACGCCGATGAGAAGTGCGACCCACATCGCCGCGCTGCTCGACTGCGGCTGACGCGGAACGACCGCGGTCGCTTCCATGTTGCGGTTGACCGGCGGCATCTGCGGCATCGGCGGCTGCGAGTGATGCGGCGGCTGCGAGTGATGCTGCTGCGGCGGCGGAATCGATCCAGGCGTGCCGTGCGGCATCGGCGGCTGCGAGTGCTGCTGCGACGGCGGCATGTGCATCGGCGCCGTCGTCGTCTGGCCCGGCGGCGGAGGCGGCGGCATCGGCGCGGTCGACGTGCTCGCGTTGTAGGGGCGGAGCGAGCCTGGAGGCGGCGGCGGGGCGGAGCGCTGAGACTGCGAAGCGGGCGGGGCGGAGCGGAACTGCTGCGACGGCGGGCCGCTCGGAGCGGCGGCCCCGTTCGAGCTTTCGCGCGGCTGACCGAGCGCACCGAACGCGCCAGAGAGCGTAGCGGTCGGGCCGCCCAAGGGCGGGGGCGGCGGAGTGCCGGCGGCCGGCGCCTGCGACGGGCGCGGCTTGCTGAGGATGTCATCCATGCTCGCATGCTCGGGGCGACGCGATTCAGGACCGGCGGGAGGCGCGGCTTCCGCGCCATCCTTCTCTTTTTCCTTGTCGAAGACGTGGGTGGCCTCGTCGTCGTCGTCCCAGTCCATGTTGAGCTTCGCACCGCCGTTCGGTGCGGTGGGCGGGGCGGGCGGAACGACCCCGGCGGGGGCCGCCGATGCGCTCGCCACCGTGGCCGCCGGACCTGGGCGCGTGCTCACGGGCGGCGGAGCCTGGCTCTGAACCTTCTGCGTGGTGCTCGGCGCGCGGGTGGCATCCGACGGCGACGCGCTCGCGGCGGGCGGCATGTTGGACTGGCTCGGCGAGCCCGTCTGGGCGACCAGGTTCGGCAGGGAGCCACGACCCGGAGGCGGAGGCGGCTTCGACGGCGATGCCCCCGGTGCGCTCGACGCCGCAGCGACGCGCATCGACCCGGATTGTGGCGGAGAGGACGGGAGCGGGGGAGGCGCCGAGATCCGCCCACCGGAGGGCGGACCCGCGGACGGCGGAGAGGACGGCGAGGCCGACAGGCCCGCCGCAGAGAGCGAAGGGCTCGTCGGCGGGGCCGGAGGTGCGGCGGGGATGCCGGAGCCGCTCGGCGCCTGGGCCGGGACGGGGATCCCCATCAGCGTCTTCTTCATGTCCACGGCGGTCCTGGCGGCCACCAGGTTCGGAGCCGACGCGGACTGAGGGGGCGGGGGCGGCGCGGCGGCCGTACGCGGCGTGCTCTTCTTGCCGAGGCCCTCGAAGATATCGAGGTCCGAACCGCTCTTGTTGTCGTCTGACATCCGCGTCTCCTGAAGCTCCATGATACTACGCGTGCCCCGTTCACCGAACGTTCGGTGCATCGTGATCGCGATGTCCTCGCGTGTCGCGATGGCCCCGGAACTACCCACGAATTCTTCGAGATCCTTCGTGACTAGGCGCGCCGAACGGTAGCGCTCGTCTTGGTTCTTTGCGAGCGCCTTCAGCACGATCCGATCGAGCTTTTCGCGGCCTTCCAGGGGGTGCCGTAACAGGCTGGAGGGCGGCTCCGGGACGTGGTGCTTGACCATGTCCAGGACGAGAATCTCGTTCGACGCGCTGAAGAGGCGCTTTAGCGTGAGAAGCTCCCACATGCAAATCCCGAGCGAAAACACGTCAGTGCGGGGACCGACAGGGCTCTCCGGCCCCCCCCCACGGACCTGTTCCGGGCTCATGTACCCAAGCTTGCCCTTGATGATGCCGGCGCCAGTCCGCGTCCGACGGCCTTTGGCCTTCGCGATCCCGAAGTCGATGACCTTCACGTCGCCGGCGCGCGAAACGACGATGTTGTGCGGGCTCACGTCCCGGTGGACGACCTCGTGGTCGTGGGCATGGGCGAGGGCCTCGGACACCCGCGTGAACACATGCAGCACGAAGGCGAGAGGCAGGGGCTCGCCGGTGAGCGATGCATTCTCGAACAGCACCTTCAGGTCGACGCCGTCGACGAGCTCGTAGGCGATGAACGCCGTCCCCTCGATCGCTCCGAAGTCGAGCACGCGCGCGATGCTCGGGTGATCGAGACGCGAGGCGATACGCGCCTCATCCTCGAGCTCGCGGAGGAAGTCGTCCTCCTCGCTCGAGTCGGGGACGATCCGCTTGAGCGCGCAGAGCACGCCCGAGCGGGTATCGAGCGCACGAAAGACCTCCGCGGAGACGCCCTTGTGGAGGCGTGTCTGCAGGGCATACGGGCCGAAGGTCTTGTCTGTCCCCACGCGCTCACTTCGGAGGCGCGGGTGCGGGCGCTGCTGCGCTCCCCGACGAGGCGGGCTTGTCCGGCGGCGCGAGCGTCGGCCGCCACTTGACGCGCTGCTGCTGGAGCGGGAACCACACGGACTGAGGCTGCACCTCGGTCGACTCGAAGTAGGCGCGGGCCCCGGGCGCGGTCATCCGGAGCAGGCGTGCGACGGGCGGCGCCGCCGCCGCCGGCTGCCCGCCGATGTCGAGGCTTCCACCGAGAAACACGCGCAGATCGGCAACGACGAGAGCTCGCGACGAGCAGCCTAGCCGCTCGAGCAGCTTCATCA